>JAMOLY010000197.1 GCA_027068835.1 Thiomicrorhabdus sp.
TTAAAGGAATCTTTGAGACTCCTTTTACAGCCGAAGGAAATTGCATGACCAAGCACATGCCCGATATCGCGTGTCAACCGCACCAAGCGCCGCAGGGAACCCTTAACTGGGTTGGAATGAGCGGCATTGATCTTCCCATACTCGTTCAACAAGGGTTAAACTGCGAAGATAACAACAATAACATCCGCTTATCTTCTCAAACACAAGCCTACGTCAGCTTAGATAACCCAATGAGCAAAGGCATTCACATGTCTCGCTTATACCTATTACTCGATCAAATGGGCACTCAAAAAAACTTAACCCCCTCACGAGTGAAAGCGATTTTAGAGGCTTTTATTGACTCCCACAAAGGGTTAAGCAATCAAGCCTTTGTTGAATTTAAGTTTGATTACTACGAACGTCGAAACTCGCTCATCAGCGAAAATACGGGCTGGAAACACTACCCCACAACCATTCGTGGTGAACTGCGTCAAGGAACGTTTGAATGCGAAGTGTCTATTGAAGTACCCTATTCATCCACCTGCCCGTGTTCTGCGGCACTCTCACGCCAACTGATTCAAGAAGCCTTTGAAAAACAGTTTGATGCTCAAAACCTAGACTACCAAGCGGTACTTAATTGGTTAGGAACCCCAGAAGGAATTGTAGCGACCCCACACAGTCAACGCTCTTACGCTCAAGTAAAAGTAAAAGTGACCGAAACTGACTGTTTAGAGATATCTCGACTGATTAACCACATAGAAGAAGCCGTTCAAACTCCCGTTCAAGCCGCCGTTAAACGCGAGGACGAACAAGAGTTTGCACGACTTAATGCGGCAAACCTAATGTTTTGTGAAGACGCGGCACGTCGCCTACAAAACACGCTCAACCAGCACCCCGAATACTTAGATTACTGGGTACGCATTAACCATTTAGAAAGCTTACACCCGCATGATGCCGTTGCCATTATCACCAAAGGACTTAACGCAGGCTATCGTGATGAACCGAACTTAATGGATGCCATGAAGTAAATATTCATCCCCCTTCTCAAGAACTGACTGAATCATCATTTTTGAATACCCTTAGAAACATACGCAACGTTATTTTTAAGGGATTCAACCACGACATCATCGCCTACAATTACATCCTCCTCTCCTGTGTTTTTAAACAACCACGTGGTGCCTTTGTACTGTAAACGTACTTCTCCGCCTTGTTCAACAATCTTCCCTAAATCCCCTACTTGCATGGTTTCTAAGGGCAGGTCTTCTTTGTTCATTGATTTTATAAATAGACGACGCAGGCTAAACGTTAAAATACCACCCAATACCATTGCGGTAAGTACTTGAAACTCGCCCGCTGTCCACTCTATAAAAAATCCACTTATGCCAATAATAATGAACGCAATTCCAAAAAACAACACCACAAACGCGCCTGTTAACAGCTCTAATGCTAATAAAAAAAGCCCAATTGTGATCATTAACCAAGCAGGAATCACGGTTAATAAATGCTCCATTACGTATTTCCTGATCCATTATTTTGTCCAAGTAACGTCGTAAACGCGGCTAACGACCCCACCATCTCAGATGTTTCGATTGGCACGACCACTTTATTGGCTGAGTCACTACTTGCCAAACCTGCAAATGCAGCAATACGATCTTTTGCCAATAAGAAACTTGCGGCATCTTTATTTTCCAACATCGCCTCATTAATAAGCCCCATGGCTTTTTGATCTCCCGTTGCCAATTGCTCTTTTTCATAACGTTGCGCATCCGCCATTCGTTCAATCGCTTCGGCTTGCTTAAAGGCTTGTTGACGCTCCCCTTCCGCTTGCAAAATAAGCGCATTTTTATCCCCTTCTGCCTCCGTCTCCGTTGCACGGCGGCGGCGTTCGGCTTCCATTTGCAACTCCATTGCCGTCTGCACGGCTTGTGGCACAGAGATGTCTGCCACTTCAACACGCGTTACTTTCGCTCCCCAAGTACCACTGGCCAAATCTAAAGCACTCAACAACACCGCATTAAGGTCACCCCTAGAACTCAATGTTTCATCCAACTCCATACGACCAATTTGAGCCCGCAATGTGGTTTGCGCCAACTGTGCAATGGCCAATTTTAAATCTTGAATTTCATAGGTCGCTTGCTGTGCATTATTGATTCGAATAAACACCACAGCATCAATGTGAATACTCACATTGTCTTTGGTAATGACCGCTTGACGTGCCACATCAATAATTTGCTCTTGCGTACTAAAGGTAGAACGCTTTTGATCAACAAAGGGGACGATAAAACTGATTCCTCCTTCCAAAGTACGCTGATATTTTCCTAAACGCTCAATCACCCACAACTCTGCCTGAGGTACTATTTTGACCGCCAACAATAAATAGACCAAAATAACGGCAGATACCGCACCCACAAATCCTAAAAATTCCATATCTTGATTCCTTATAAATTCAAATTATTCCAATAAAAACAACCCTACCTTAACATTAAACCCAAACAGAAAACATGCTGTATAATTTAATACCTCTTAAGATATGAGACAAGCCATGCGATTTACTATCCTCTTTTTTGTAGGTTCTCTTTTGCTGTCTTACTCATTTTATGAGCCGTCATTGATTACCATTGGAGCCTTCACGCTTTTAGGGTTTTTACTGGATAAAGTACTTGAGTTACAAAAAGATGTAAAAACGCTAAAAGCCTCTCTGGCTCACAACACCCGTCGTAGCACTGCCACAGTAACGCTCGAACCTTCCCCCGTCCAAATTTCCACCATTGTGCCTGAAAAACAGCCTAAGCCTACTAAACCGACTCATCCTAAGCCTGAACAACAGGAAACATCAGATACCAGCCCTTGGAAAACACAACACATAAACAGCACACCTTCTGCTGTGGAAACACTCTTTACCAAAGCCACAGAGGTCATTAAAACGTATTTTACAGGTGGCAACTTTTTTGTTCGTGTTGGCATCATCATTCTATTTTTTGGGGTTTCATTTCTCTTAAAATTTGTGTCTGAACAAGGCTTGTTTCCCATTGAATATCGCTTAATTGGCGTTGCGTTAGGCGCATTCGCTTTGCTTGGATTAGGTTGGCGATTGCGAGAAACCAATGAAACTTATGCCCTGCTTTTGCAAGGTGCGGGAATTGGTGTACTCTATCTTAATATTTATGCCGCTTTTGGCCTTTATCAATTACTACCTCCCGTTGCCGCCTTTGCCTTGCTATTTGTTGTGAGCATGTTTAGCGCGGCATTGGCGGTGATACAAGATTCTAAATCGCTCGCCATTCTTGGATTTAGTGGTGGCTTTCTTGCGCCCGTATTAGCATCCAGTGGTTCCAATAACCACATTGGGCTGTTTAGCTATTACGGAATTTTAAACATCACGCTGGTCGTCATTGCATGGTTTAAAGCATGGCGACCTTTGAACTTACTTGGCTTTGCCTTTACGTTTATTATTGGGGTCGCTTGGGGCGTGACCAGCTACAACAGTGATAAATTTGCATCTACCGAACCCTTTTTAATTCTATTTTTCTTGTTTTATGTGCTGATCGCCGTATTATTTGCCTTACGCCAACCTCCCAATTTACATGGCTATGTGGATGGCACACTGCTGTTTGGTGTGCCGCTTGCCGCCTCCAGTTTGCAATATGTTCTGGTCAAAGAGTTTGAATATGGCGTGTCCTTATCGTTTTTTGCAATGGGTGCATTTTATCTGTCGCTTGCATACGTTATTTGGACACGCAAAGGTGAAGAGTTAAAATTGCTGGCAGAAGCCTTTTTAGTTTTGGGTGTTATCTTTGCCTCACTGGCAATTCCATTTGCACTTTCGCCCTCTCAAACCATCGCCGCATGGGCGCTTGAAGGCGCCGGATTACTCTGGTTAGGCACGCGACAAAATCGTTTATCGGTTCGAATTTTTGGTTTGATATTACAAGCAGGTGCGGGGATTATTTTTCTGTCAAGCGACAACCCTTATGCCATCGCTCAGATTATGACGGGCGCAGAAAACACACTTAAGAGTGCTATGCCATTTATTAATGGGTCGTTTATTGGCAGTTTAATGCTCATGATTGCAGGTATTATTTTGGCGCGTTTATTAATCAAACCATTTGAAAGCCAAACAAATTGGGAAAAACGAATCAGCCCTGTTTTATTAATATGGGGACTCGCTTGGCTGTTTGGTGGGTTTATTTATCAAATCATCGTACATTATTCAATAAGCGTATTGCCCACAAGCTTGCTTCTGTTAACCGCCCTTACAAGTTTAATGTTTACGCTGTTTGCCATTCGTTTTAAACCAGAATGGATAAGCGCATGGAAAGTGGCATCGCTACTGTTTACGTTTATTTTATTCCTCGCATTCACCCAAGTTATTTTTGGGGCTTGGTCTTCCTCTTATCACCCATTGCAAAAACTAGGTTGGATTGCATGGCCTGTGGTGTTCGTTGTCTACTATTTTTTATTAAAAAAACTGGAACAACATCAAGCGTTACTGCGTATTCAAGCCCTATTTCATAGTGCATTATTGTTACTATTGGTTGCGCTGATTACGTTTGAAGGGGCATGGCTATTAACGCAACTTTTTACCCCCCCCTCCGATTGGATTACGATTTGGTATATTATTCCAACCATTTTAACGTTACATTTAATCACCTCAACAACCTTTTGGCCGCTGTCTGCACACCAAAAAGTGGACACTCAACAAGCCAGCATAGTACTTGCAACCATGATGCTGTTATGGATGCTCATATCCTTAAGTTCGCAAGGCATTCCCGCCCCGCTTGCGTGGATTCCGATCATTAACCCTCTGGATATTATGTCAATCATGGTTATTATCACGCTCTTTAACGGGTGGAAAACACTTAACAACCGCTTTTCTTCTCTACAATCTCAACATAACGAACGATTCTCTATCCATAATAAAATCATCATAATTTTTGCTGGTTTCATCTTTGTATGGCTAAACATCACCTTATTTAGAATGGCGCACCATTGGTTTGATGTGGCTTATCAAGCAGAGGCACTGTATCAATCCAACTTAGTGCAAGCCGCCGTTTCCATCCTTTGGGCACTTTCTGGTGTTGTGATTACGGTTTACGCCAGTCGTAAAAATATTCGTTTTTTATGGCTTAGCGGTGCCGCTTTGCTTGGGTTTGTGGTCTTAAAATTATTTATAATCGATCTTTCAACATTGGGCAATTTAGCACGCATTATTTCATTTATGGTTGTAGGCGTTTTATTAATGAGCATCGGCTATTTTGCACCCTTGCCTGAGAAAAAAACGCCCATAAAAGAGAAAAATCCCCCTCTAGAAAAGGCAAACAACCATGATTAAATTTTGGCTTACATGCCTCGTATTTTTTGTAAATATTCCCACGTTATTCGCCGTGCCTAACACCGCGCATACCGTAGAAAACTTTGCCTATTCAGCTACCCTCTCAAAGGCCAACACCTCACTGCGCGAAATAGAGATACCGCTTGCGCTATACCAAAACATGAAACGCAAAGACTATGGCGATTTACGACTGTTTAATGCCGATGGACAAATGGTTCCACATCAATTTAATTACCCAATGTCTCATGAGAGTGTCTACCAAAACACACCACTGGTTTTTTACCCCATGAGCCAAAAAGAAGCTCAAAATGCAAGTAACATTCAAGTCATTATCTCTCAAAAATCAAAAGAGGGTCACCTACGTGTTAATCAGAATATTGTCGAGAACAACCCTCAAAAGCAAAACGAATACCAATACATTATTGAAAACAAACAACACAGCCCATTACTGTGCCAGCTCAAACTGGATTGGACACAGTCTCAGCCCAACTCTCTCATCCGTTTTAAATTAGAAAGCAGCAACCAACTGCAACAATGGAGAACACTCAGTCATAACTTAACCGTATCAAAATTAAACTATGACGGTTCGCAACTGCTTCATAATCAAGTGAACTTCCCGTGTACTTCGCAAAAATACCTGCGCTTAACATGGTTGCAACCCACCCAATCCATACACCTTGTTCACATAGAAGGCATTTACACTTACAAACAAAACAATGAAACACGGTGGATAAACACAGGCAAGCCCTCTATTCAAAAAAGTGGCAACTGGTTTTTTGAAAGCCCTGTTGTGGCGGCCATTTCAACCATCGAGCTCATTGCACCAAACGACGGGTTGCTTTACAAAGGATCGCTCTATTCGCGTAATAATGAAAAAGAGAAGTGGCGTTATCGAACGGAGGTGAATCAATATCAACTCAACATAGGCGAAACAAGCTTACAAAGTCGCCCTCTCACTTTTTCAGCAACCAATGATCGTTACTGGAAAATGGATCTCAAAACCGAAAGTCAGCTCACACCCAGCCAACTTCCAGACATTAAACTAGGATGGACACCCAAACAACTGTACTTTTTGGCGCAAGGCAACGAACCGTTTACCATCGCGTTTGGCAATCCCAATATAAAGCCAGCACACAATAATGGGTTAGACGATTTAATCAAAAGCATAAAACAATCAAACGCCAATATTGACTTGGTTCAAATCGAAGCGATTACAAGCCATAATAAAACATTCAAAGCGGAATTGGAGCTTCCATGGAAACAGATTTTACTTTGGATTGTGTTGATTTTAGGAACCTTGTTAATGGGGTTGATGGCGTATCGTCTTTATCAACAAATGAGTGAGGAAAAAAAATAATAAACACGCTAAAAACAGCCCTTAATTTCAAACAAAAATCTCATTAATAAAGGGGGAGGATTTTTTTATGAAGCGAGTCATGACGCTGACAATGCTTTTACAATCAACGCAATCCCCACCAAAATGGTAATCACTTCAAAACTACGTTTAATCAGCGTATTGCCTTTTACAATCGCCAAGTGCGCACCTAAATATCCGCCAATTAACGAACCTAAAATCAACACGGGCAACCAGCTCCATTGAATACTACCTAGCAAACCTAAGGTTAATGCCCCCGAGCCATTCCAAAAGATACCCACAAGTACCAAGGTATATGCCACAGCGGTTTTATAGTCTAATCCAAACCACCTAACCAGCCATAATGTCACAAATAACCCAGTACCCGAGGTTAACGAACCATTCAGTACACCAATCATAAATAATATCCCCCCCCCTATGGCATAGCCGAATAAAGTACGGTTTTTAGACTCTGTAAACTGACCCAATTGTGGTTTAAACCATGAATAAACGCCTAACGCTAAGGTTAACAAACCAAGCAAACCCTGAGCAATTCGACCATCAAGTTGCAAAATAAGGCTCGCGCCCAACACCACGCCAGGCAAACCCATTACTAAAATAAATGCCGAAAATTTCCAATCAAAAACGGACGATGTTAAGTGCCTTGCGGTCGCACCCAGTCCTAAAAAAACACTCGCAACCTTGTGTGTTGCCAAAGCGGTTCCAAACGGCAACCCCAAAAATAACAAGGCAGGCAATTGTAATAATCCTGCACCACCGCCTGCTAATGCAGAAAACAGGTTAGCAATTAAAGAGATAATAAACAGTAAAATTTGATCGAATAAATCTGTAATCCCCCCATTTATAACCGAAGTTAAAAGTAGAAGATTAAACCTTTTCCAGCTTGTATCTTGGTAGCACACCACCAATCGCTGAATGAGGTCGTTCGTTATTGTAAGTCCATAACCATTTTGT
>JAMOLY010000198.1 GCA_027068835.1 Thiomicrorhabdus sp.
CCCGAAGAGAGATTGAAGGAGAGAGAGAATGAGAGCATTAAGTAGCGTTATATCGCAAGGGTTTGGCAAGTTCGCATCACATAAGTTTGAGCCGTGGTTTCAAAAGTTTATCAATCGCAGTTACGTTAAGCTCATGGGGTTGGATATGAGCGAGTTTCGCCCGCCAGAGAGCTATGAGAGTCTTAATGCACTCTTTACACGCCACTTAGAGGTACCGCGACCTTTTTCACAAAATGCAAAAGAGCTTATCTCTCCGTGTGATGCCCTTGTAAGCGAGTGCGGCAGTTTGGAGGGAGACTACGCCTTGCAGATAAAAGGGATGCGCTACAGCGTTAGCGAGTTGCTTAGCGACGAGATTACCCCTGAGCACAAAGAGCGTCTTAAAGACGGGCAGTTTATTAACTTCTACCTCTCGCCAAAAGATTACCACCGCTACCACATGCCGTGCGATCTTAAAATTAACCGCGCGGTACACATTCCGGGAAAACTCTACCCCGTGAATATGCCCGCACTCAACAACATTAGCAACCTGTTTATAGAGAACGAACGGGTGGTTATTGAGGCAGAAACGACACAGGGCGATCTGCTCTACATGGTGCTAGTGGGTGCGCTCAATGTCGGTAAGATGCGCGTGAGCTTTGAGCCGCGTCTGGTAACTAACGATGCCGATGCCTACAAACGCCCTTATGAATTTAGCGACTTGCACCTCAAAAAAGGGGATGATTTTGGCTGTTTCGAGATGGGCTCAACCATTGTCATGATAACGGAAAAAGAGCGTCTGAATTTACATGTAAAAGCGGGCGAATCGGTAAAATTTGCACAGACTATTGCGGAGTTTGTGTAGTTTTTTCTCTAGGCAATAGAGATTTTCAACTCTTTGCCAATGCATTGCACAAAATTCTCCAGTGTTGAGAGTTTAATATCTTTGGCATGATTCTCAATACGTGAAATGGCGGACTTTTTAGTATTGAGTTTTATGGCTAAATCTTCTTGTGTAGGCATCTATTCGTGCTCGTTTTAACATTTCACTAATTTTAAATTCTCCATACCCTTTATCGTAATTGTGTGCAAATGCCGCATCTACTGCTTTTCTTTTGTTGATATATTTTTTTAAATCACTCATGATGCTTCTTCCTTAATAGGTAATTGTCTCTTCGCTGTTTTGCTAAAGCTATTTCAGACTTTGGAACTTTTTGAGCCTCTTTTAGAGATAAGCAATTAAGAAACTCCGCAATAGGGCTTTTACCTGATGGCATTATATAAAATAGCACTTCCTTCATACTAAATGTTAACATAAAAGTCAACTTTTGCCAAACTAAAAGACATGTAAATAGATTTATATGAAAAAGCGGGCGAGTCGGTAAAATTTGCACAGACTATTGCGTGAGTAGATTTTCAACGCCTGACCCCTTATTTTATTTTACGGATAACTCTAGAGTAGAGAGATACAATGGCAGCTTCAGGCGTGAATTATTAGATTGCTATGTATTTAAAACACTGAAGGAAGTACGAGAAAAATC
>JAMOLY010000199.1 GCA_027068835.1 Thiomicrorhabdus sp.
AAAAGGCCTAACACATATGAGCCTTCGGTCTGTCAATAGGCAATAAAAATGCTCTTCAGCTCTTTTACAAGCTAAATATTATACCGATGAGCAAAACCGGCTACTTCATCTGTCGTCGTCGCTGCTGAAAACAGTCGTTTACAGCAAACACATATAGAGGGTCTTTTAGTACGGTCTCACCGCTACCTGTCTTACTCAATCCATCGAGTTACAGGGCCCTAGACATTCATCGGTTAACCTTATGCTGGCGCTATTCAAAGTGACAGGCTCATGGCCAGTTAGTTTCAGGCTCAGCTAAGGTGTAAACGACTTTGCTCATCGTAAAAATGCACGCCAGTGAGGTGTCTAATCAAAACAAATGGCTTCGGTGTTGGATGATGTATAAACAGCGCTAAAGAGTAAGCCCCCAAGAATCACACTGTTTGCAAACATTCCACCGTAATATCCAGTTAGACAATGAGCTCACCTCACTACGTGACTAACTCTTTATAAAACGTTCTGCATCAAATACTGTCCCGTTTTTTAACATATAGTAAACACAGCGCCCTAATCGATGGGCAAGCACAGATAGTGCTTTTGCTTTACTCATTCGCTTCTGCAACTTCAATAAATATTGTTTACCTGCATCATTACCACGTAAATAGAGAACAGCAGCTTCAGAAAAAGCCCATTTTAGATTTGCGTTGCCAATTTTATTTCCTTGGGTGCCATAGCTTTTTCCTGCTGATTCAGCTTTGCACTTTACCAAGCGACAATATGAGGCGAACTTTTGTACGGATTCAAAGCGGTGAATATCACCGATCTCATAGATAATGGTAAGTGCCAAAATACGACCGATCCCATTCACTGTTTTGAGTAAATGTAAATGGACAGGATTATGTTGTTTGGCTTGCTGTTCAATAAACCATTCAACCTTGCTTAACTCCTTGGCATAGGCATCAAGGATGGCCATATCAAGATCAATATTTTTCTGAACAGCAACATCTTGAAAAACGGACCTAAGCTGCTCTCTTGCACCGACGTTTTTAAGATTTATCTTGTTAGGCGGTAGATTGTATTGACTTGTTGTATTCACAACATGTGCTTTGAGATGCGCACCCTGCCGAACGATCTTGGTTCGTCGACGTAGAAGATCACGTGTGGCACGCATCTCTTTTGGATAGGTGTAGGCAAGGGGGAAATTACCCCCGCGCATCAAATTAGCAATTTTGAAAGAATCGATACGATCATTTTTAGCTTTTCCACCGTGAATTGCTTTCATATAGAGCGCATGACCCAGAATGAAATCAATATTCATATCTTCACAGAAGTCAGCAACCCAATACCAGCAATGCATACACTCAACACCAACCACCACATTGCAGAGAAAAGGTTTTAAAATCTGATGAAGCTTATTGGGGCATGCCTGTATCTCCTTATGAACCAAGGTGTTACCATCATTATCAATGATGCAGATATAGAGTGATCGTGCATGTAGATCGATTCCACAGTAGTATGGATGCGTGGGGTGCTGCCGTA
>JAMOLY010000200.1 GCA_027068835.1 Thiomicrorhabdus sp.
TAGTCGCACATTTAATCTCAACACCAAACAACTTAGTCGTTGCCCATTTATAACAAGAAAAACGCTCACTAAATTTATCCATACTGGCCTGAACATCTGCAACCTGCTGTTTAGCTGATTTATGAAAGCAAATGCCAGCTTGTTGATCATTTCTTACAACCCCGCGTCCATTTGCATACATAAAACCAAGATTATCCTGTGCTTGTGCATTCTTCTGTTCAGCGGCTTTTCGGTACCAAATAACGGCTTGTTCCTCATCTTTTGTTACGCCACGTCCATGTGCATACATCCAACCAAGGTTGTTCTGTCCTTTCGCACTTCCCTGTTCAGCGGCCTTTCGATACCACATAACGGCTTGCCGTTCATCTTGCTCAACCCCCGCCCATTTTCATACATAACACCAAGATTGCCTTGTCCATTCACATCCCCCTGTTCAGCAGCTTTGCGATACCACATAACGGCTTGTCGTTCATCTTGCTCAACCCCACGCCCATTTGCATACATAACACCAAGATTGCCTTGTGCATTCGAATTCCCTTGTTTTGCGGCTTTTCGGTACCAAATAACAGATTCTTTCTCATTTTTTACAACGCCATCCCCATCCCCTTCTGAGTACATCCAGCCAATACTATACTGTGCGAGCGAAAATCCCTGTTCAGCGGCTTTGCGATACCAAATAACGGCTTGTTTGTTGTCTTTTGCTACCCCCATTCCCTTTAAGTACATAAAACCAAGATTGAACTGCGCATCTGGATCCTCTTGTTCCGCAGATTTTCGGAACCAAGCCACGGCTTGTCTTTCATCTTTTGCTACCCCCGTTCCATTTGCGTACATAAAAGCAAGACTGTACTGTGCATAAGCACTCCCTTGTTCCGCAGATTTTCGATACCAAACTACAGCTTGTTCCTCATCTTTTGCTACCCCACGTCCATATTCATACATAAGAGCAAGACGATACTGTGCTCTCACATGATTCTGTTCAGCCAAAGGTTGCCACTCTTTCAAAGCCGTTGCATAATCCTCTTTTTGATAAGCAGAAAGTCCTTCATCAAAACCCGATAGCACTTGAAACGAAAGTGTTAAAAATAGAGTAGTTAATATAACGAGTAATATTTTTTTCATCTTAATATCCAGTAATAATAAACCTTAACTCGTTACCTCAACGTGAGCATAGAAGCCTAAGCTATTGGTTAAAAGTAAAACCAAGGTATAACGCTATCCCCCAAAGAAAGTGATAGAAATGTAATGTATCAACAAGACATTTTTTTTAAATAACGTTGCCAACCGATCAGTAACCCTGCGATGACTCCACCAGCCATAATGCCTGATATATCAACGACTAAATCCATAAACTCGGCAACGCGTCCTTCTACAAACACCTGTGCACATTCAATAAATAACCCCAGAAGAATTAAATCAATCACCACTTGCCACCAGCGTTTAGAGTGAAAAACACCAATCATCACCAGGGCTGCCACGAAAAAAAATAGAAAATGCGCCAACACATCCCTATCCACAACAAAAGATGGCGTAATCGAAAATAGCAGTTCAGGCAGTTGATTCATCAGTTGCAGCTTCATATCACCCGACATGATTGCCCCAAACATGAGCACTAAAACAAGTAGCATGGTCATTTTAGATTTTGTCCAAACATACTGTGCATAACCAAACAACAACCAAACCATCATCCCAATCCAAATCAGTAATCCCAGAATTTGAAGTATTTTTGCCTCAGGTTTTAGCTCCACAGGCACTAAATGCATCTCTTTAACTTGCACTGTCCCTTTCACCTGCAAAATATTCACATTCACACGAACACTCGCAACCTGCTTAGGGACTTCAAACACCTTTCGGTATTCCCGCCACTGCTTATTATGAGAAGGCAATGGAACGGCATTAATACTCACTCGTTTGCCTTTTTCATCGTAAAAAACTAATGAAAAACGACCTTGATGCCACGCTTTGTCGCCTTGACCAAGTGAAAAGGTTCGCGCTACGCCTGATAACTGCAACAAAAGAGGTTCTGTACGCTCAGCCCCCTCTTCTCTTTGAGAAAAACGTGAATCAATTCTAAATCGTTGATACAGAGCAAGGTATTTTTTGAATTCAGACAGTGACAGCGAGACCACACCAAATGCATCTTGCTTAATCTGCTTAGGATTTGATAGCTTCCAATGATCAAATCCCAATTTAAAATTTGGATTAACAAGCCACTCTTTATCTGTTGGTTGGTAAGGATTGTAAGCAGAAATATATAAATAGGTGAGGCCAAGAAAGAAGAATGTAACAAACCAAAAAAATCGAATTGAAACGTGCGAAGGAATTAACATACTAAAAAAGTGGCGCATTGCTGAATACAAAGTAGATGAGGTAGCCACCATACATTACCAGCATAACAATGCTCATTAATGTAATAGGCCGAAGCCCTTTCTGCTCAACCACTATGCCCTGTTGAGCCAGCTTACGGTTTCGGAGTTTTTGCTTAATCAACCAATAGAAAAAAACGATTAAAATAAGCAGCGTTAAATATTTTATCAAGGGAAAAACTCAATCCAAAGGAACAGAAAGTAAGGTTCGTACGGCTTCAAGGTCTTCTGGTGTATCCACCCCTACTCCCGCATCACACAGTGCATCGAGTACCAAAATGGATTCGCCATACCACAGCACGCGCAGTTGCTCCAGTTTTTCAACCTGCTCCAGTTCACACTCAGGCCATGCCACGTACTGTTTTACAAAGCCCGCACGATACGCGTATAACCCAATATGACGTTTGTAGTGCCAATTTTTAGGCAACGTCTTTAAATCATCACTAAAAGTATCACGAGACCAAGGTAGTGGCGCACGGCTAAAATTGATGGCGATTCCATTCACATTACGACTTACCTTCACCGCATGAGGGTCAAAAACGGTTTCAATGTACTCAATTGGCTCACATAAAGTTGCCATTGGAATCGTTGGATACGCTTGCAACCCTTCTGCCACTTGATGAATCAATTCAGGTGGCAACATTGGCTCATCACCCTGTACATTGACAATAATCTCATCATCCTGCAAATCCATTTTTTCAATCACTTCGGCAATACGCTCAGTGCCCGACTGATGCTCTTCCCCTGTTAAACACACTTCCGCTCCAAAAGCCTCACAAATGCGTTGAACCTCTAGCGATTCGGTTGCAATAATAATCCGCACTGCCCCCGAGCGTTGTGCTTGTTGCCAGGTCCACTCAATCATCGGTTTGCCATTAATTGCTTTTAACGGTTTTCCTGGCAAACGACTGGATTCAAAACGGGCGGGGATAATCACAATAAAAGACATTCGTTCAAAGGTTCCTTAGCACTATTTTTAACACGGTTTTGAGCACTTATTTTTGTTTACGGTACTGCTCAACTTCTTCGGCACTTAATGCGCGCGCTTCATCTTCCAGCAAAATGGGAATGCCATCTCTAACAGAGTAAGCCAAGTTGGCTGCTGTCGAAATCAGTTCTTGGCTTTTTTTATCGTAAATCAATTTGGTTTTACTCACTGGGCACACCAGAATTTCAAGTAACTTAGGATCCATGAGGTTGTTTGCTCTTTATTAAAATTTGAGTAAGTAGGTCATCATCACAACAGGGGCTAACTTCTAAATACCACCAGTTGCTTTGTTGATGCTGTTTGGCTAATCCGATACATTTTACCGCATCTTTCTCAGTCATTATTAATCGTTTTTGTGGATCTTTCGCTTTAAAGTCTGACCATTGAAATTTGTGATGATCGGAAAACGCCTGCGATGCCACCTCAAGCCCCAAACTTTTCAAGCTGTTAAAAAATCGCGTTGGGTTGCCGATTCCCGCAATTGCCTCGACTTTTTCTCCCATAAAATCTGCAACACGCCCTGCTTCATCAAGCATCAATTCCAGCATAACACTCGGGTTCATAACCTGACGAAGACGCACAGGCAACAGCGCCATTCGAAAATGCATCACCTTCCCTGCTGGCTCGATAGGAAAAGTCTGAGAATCACTCAAACCATTCCAAACACAAAAATTTACATTAGGCAGTCGAGCCATAGGTTCTCTCAATGGTCCAGCTGGTAAACACAACCCATTTCCAACTTGTCGTTCAGCATCCATTAGCACCACTTCAATGTCTCGTGCCAAAGCATAATGCTGCAAACCATCGTCGCTGATAATAATATCCAACGAACCCTTTTCATTCAATAGCTGAACCGCTTCTACCCGTTTGGGTGATACCGCAACAGGGCAACCGAGCTGTTTCGCCAGTAACACAGGCTCATCTCCCACCTGAACAGGATCACTCACTGGAGTTACCCATTGTGGCGACACCTGAGGTTTACCTCCATAACCTCGACTCACAATGCCTACACGAAACCCTTTAGCCTGTAACGCTCTGGTGAGCCAAACAATAAATGGTGTTTTGCCACTGCCACCCACGACCAAATTGCCAACTACAATCACGGTAGCTGCCGTTTTACGGGGGGGGGAGGAAATTTTAAATCGCTTTAATCGCCGAGCTGCCTCCCAACAAACCAGTTTGGACAACGGCCACAAAAGCCGTGTTTTCCACGTTTTATGCATCCAAAAGTGAGGCCAGCTCATTGGTATAAATGTCCTTTTTGAGACTTTAAACAGCGGTGATGATACCATTTACGTCGAATTTTACGATACTCTTGCGGCAATTTTATACCTTCTGCTGAGATTTCAAATTGCAACGCTCCCGAACATGCGGTGTTCCACCACCGAATTTTCATTGCATCACTCTCAGACTGATTAACCATTTCAATGCGTTTTAACACCTTACGACTTGGAAAATTAAAACGATTTAAATACCCTGCTGAAAAGACTACATAGCTTGGTAATACCGCTTTTAACCACTCGAAGGAGGTTGACGATTGACTGCCATGATGCCCTGCAATCAACAGATTAGCTTGCAATTTTTCTGCACCATACGCCTCCAATAACAGAGCCTCCCCTTTTTGGCTTAAATCTCCCGTAATCAAAATTTTCTCCCCCCCTATGCTTATTTTCAAAACACAAGAGCGGTCATTATCCGAGGTTAATTTGGTGTTTAACCACGCTTTATTGGGCGACAATATTTCAAACACCACGACATCCAATGTCCACGATTGACCCGATTCACACAATTGAAAAAAATCGGGTTGCTGGATGCATTTATTTAACACCGAAGGCTGTCCACTCACGGCTTGTTTAATAGGTATGCTTTGCACCAAACGCGACAACCCGCCCGCATGATCCATATCGCTGTGGCTCACAATCAACAGATCTACCTTGTCCCAACCTCGCGATGTTAAATACGGCTGAACCGCCAACTTGGTACCATCCATATTGGCTCCCCACTTTCCGCCTAAATCATACAAAACAACATGGTTTTTTGTCTCCAGCATAATCGCTTGCGCTTGCCCCACATCCAGAACAGTGACAACCAAATGACTTTCTTTCGGACGCTCGGCACTGTTTAGCAGACCAAAAGAGAGACTTATCATCCAAATAAATACAGCCCCTTGAGTTATCCATAGCGTCTTACGGTTTTTTAACCAAAATCCAAAAAATAACACCGCGTACACTGACAATAACCACAACACAGATCGTTCACTGAACGCTACGGTATTCAATGGCAGTTGATGCACCCATTGCAAAAACTGCCAAAATGGTCGCCAAAACAGATCCAGTCCAGCAATCATCCACTGCCCTAAAGAGATTGAAAAAATGCCCACAACCGATGATAAAAATAACCAAGGCAATCCCAAAATTGTAATAAAAGGCACCGCAATTAAGTTGGCCATAAAACTGTAAACGGGTAAGCTATGAAATGCCCAAATTAAAAACGGTGCTAACCCCAGTGAGAGTACCCACTGAATCCATAAAAACGTTTTAACCCCTGCAAACCAACGCATATAAAATAGAGGTTTTTCTTCTTGCAATGTTAACTCTAATATTTTCTCCCCCCCCTCCTGCGGGTATCCATTCTGTTGCAATGCCAAAAAGATCAGTGCAACCGCCAAAAAAGAGAGCCAAAAGCCAAAGCTTAATACCGCGGTGGTGTCCACCAAAACCACCAAAAATGCGGCTAATGCTAAGGCTGACCAAGGTTGAAAAGTGCGTCGAATCAGCACAAACCCCAACACAGCCACCACCATGAGCCAAGCACGCTGAGTAGGGATCGAAAAACCAGAGATGGTTAAATACAAGGTGGCAAACAACAAACCGCCCAGAGCCGCAAATTGAGGTAAGTTCAGTCTCTCCTGACGATACCCTACCCATCGCCATAAACGCTTAAAGAACCAAAAGCCTAAAAAAGCGATGATTCCCATGTGCAGACCCGAAATCACCATCAAGTGAATCGTGCCCGTGTTTTGCAATAACCCCCAATCATCCGCCGAGATAGACGATTTATCCCCAAACGTTAACGCTTTATAAAAAGAAGAGTAGGCACTGTCACCAAACACCTGTTGCAACCGCTGTGCCAACCCATCACGCCACGCCGATAAACTTACCCAAGACGCATCCGCTACTTTGAAAACCACAGGCGAATTTTGCAAATACGCCTCAGACTTAGTAAACGATTTTACATACCCTTTTGCCGCCAACCCTTTTTGAAAAAGCCACGTTTCATAATCAAAAGAACTCGGGTTCATGGTCGAATGATTTGCCTTTAATTTCACCCGCATTTTCCATGTTTCACCCAAACGAGGAAGATCGTCCTGCGTACGTTTAGAAGCTAATTTCTTAGCGCTTAAATACCAATTAATCGAAAGAACTGGCTTGAGTTTATACGCATACGAAACGTCTTCATACGTAGAGCCTTGTGAAATGGATGAAAAGGCGATTAAATCCACTTTTATTCTGTATTGAATTTTTGCCCGATCCTTTGTAAGCTCTTGATTCGGTAGCTCAATTATTTTTCCAGTGATAAAAACAGATTGATTTAAAACACGTTCAGGCACCAACGGTATAAAAAAAGTCTGCCAAAACACCCAAGAGATGCCTATAATGAACCCAAGCGTTACATTTAACACCGTGATAACTCGTGCTTGTGGCGCTTGAAAAATGGCTTTAGATTTAAGAGACGTTTGAGCCAAATTCCATGCCAAAATTAACAAAGCAGACAGGCACAAGAAAACGATCCCGAGCCATAAGGGTGGAAATTTTGGTTGCTGATAAAACAGCAATACACTCACAATAAAACTCAATACAAAACGAAGAAACATGCCCAAAAAGCTCATTAAACGTTACATTCCCACACCCGAAAAAATCAAAAGCTTAAAAGGCTTAGGTTTTTTAGGTACATGGCTACATGATCCCAGTATATGGCATTTACATCGCTACTCGGTCTCTAAAGCCTTTTTAATTGGGCTTTTTTGGATGGCAATTCCCATCCCTTCTCAAATGCTTTTTGCCGCCCTATGCGCCATATTGTTTAGAGCCAACCTACCATTAAGTGTTATTTTAGTCTGGATAAGCAATCCATTGACCATGGGGCCTATTTTCTATTTTAACTATGTTATTGGTACTTATTTACTTGGTCAGCAGCCCGACAAGGAGCTACAGTTTGAACTTAGCTGGAGCTGGATGATGAATGTTCTCGGCG
>JAMOLY010000201.1 GCA_027068835.1 Thiomicrorhabdus sp.
TTGGGTTTGGATTTGCGAGGGGGGGTGCATTTTTTAATGGACGTAGATATGGAAGTGGCCGTTTCCAAAGCCTATTTACGTTATGTGGATGAAATTAAAAGTGTCTTGCGTGAAAACAAAGTGCGCTATTTAGCGGTTGAGATGGAGGGAGATACGCTGGCTGTTAAGTTTAAAGATTTGCCAACAATGGAAGCTGGGTTGGCTATTTTAAATGAGAAATACAGTGAACGTTTCAGCCTAAAACCGGTAGAAGATACCGCCAGTCCTCAAGTTCGGTTACGTTTCTCTGATCAAACCATTGCTGAGACACAAAAATTTGCACTACAGCAAAACATAACGACCTTACGTAACCGTGTAAATGAGTTAGCGGTGGCCGAGCCTGTTATTCAGCAACAAGGCGATCGCCGTATTGTGGTTCAGCTACCGGGTATTCAAGACACCGCGCGAGCCAAAGAAATTTTGGGTGCGACAGCAACGCTTGAATTCCGACTGGTTGAAGAGCGTGGCGATGCGTATCGTGCCGATAAAACAGGCTACGCACCTCATGGTTCTATTGTGTATAACTTTAGAGACGGTCGTCCAATCCTATTAAAACGTGGCACGATTGTTGATGGTGAAAACGTAGTTAGTGCTTCTTCAGGACTTGATCCAGAGCAAGGTTCTGCAATGGTTAACGTAAGTCTTGATGGCGTAGGGGGGCGTAAAATGCTCGCCACCACTAAGGAAAATGTCGGTAACCGTATGGCCGTGGTCTTTATTGAGCGACGGGTTGAGACGGTAATGGAAAATGGCGTAAAAGTTAAAAAACGCATTATCACTAAAGACGTGATTAATGCCGCCGTGATTCGTGGTCAATTTGGCGATCGTTTTCAAATTACAGGGTTAGACTCTCCGCAGGAAGCACAAGATTTAGCCTTGCTATTACGAGCCGGTGCTTTAGCCGCCCCGATGGAGATTGTAGAAGAGCGTACCGTTGGGCCAAGCTTAGGACAAGACAATATCAACCAAGGGTTTATGTCGGTCATTGTAGGCTTTATTCTTGTGCTGATAATGATGGCGTGGCGTTATAAGTATTTTGGCATGGTCGCCAATGTGGCATTAGGGTTAAATTTGGTGATTATCATTGCCGTACTCTCTATGTTGCAAGCTACGTTAACCTTACCGGGAATTGCAGGAATTGTATTAACCGTAGGGATGGCGGTTGATGCCAATGTACTGATTTTTGAGCGGATTCGAGAGGAACTGCGAATCAAAGGCACTAGCATTCAAAAGGCGATTCACTCAGGGTATGAAAAAGCCTTTGTGACCATCGCCGATGCCAATATCACGACTTTATTGGCGGCGGTTGTTTTATTTAGTTTTGGAACAGGTCCCATTAAAGGGTTTGCCATTACGTTGTCTATCGGGATTTTAACCTCGATGTTTACAGCCATCGTAGGAACGCGTGCCGTGATTAACCTCATGTACGGTAATAAACGTGTTGAAAAGCTCTCAATTTAGGACTTAAGTAAATGAAAACGTCAGAAATAAATAACGAATATAACACCACCAATATTAACTTTATGGGTCAGCGCCATTTAGCCTTGGCACTGTCGGCAATTTTAATCATCGCCTCGTTTGCTGGGTTGTGGGTAAAAGGGCTAAACTTTGGTATTGATTTTACGGGGGGAACATTAATTGAACTCTCTTATCCCACGCCAGTGGAGTTGCCTGAGTTAAGAAACAACTTAACCGAGTCTGGATTTGGTCAAGCAATTGTGCAGCACTTTGGTTCGGCAGAAGATGTGTTGATTCGCATTGCGCCACAAGATGGGCTTAATTCTGCACAACTTAGTAACCAAGTTATGGATGCACTGGCGGAAGCCACGGAAGAAGAAATTACCCTTCGTCGAGTGGAGTTTGTAGGGCCACAAGTGGGAGATGAACTTACTGAAGACGGTGCATTGGCTGTATTGTACGCTCTGTTTGGTGTATTAATTTACGTGGCCTTGCGTTTTGAGTGGCGTTTTTCGATTGGATCGGTTGCCGCTTTGGTTCACGATGTGATTTTAACCATCGGCGTGTTCGCGTGGACAGGAATGCAGTTTGATTTAACCGTATTGGCCGCCATACTCGCCGTTATTGGGTACTCCTTAAACGATACCATCGTGGTCTTTGACCGAGTGCGCGAAAACTTTAGAACCATGCGAGAAGGCACGCCAGTGGAAGTGACCAATGTCGCGGTCAACCAAATGCTCTCACGTACGATTATGACCTCTGTTACTACCTTAGTGGTTTTATTGGCACTGTTCTTCTTGGGGGGGGAAATTATTCATGGATTCGCCACCGCGCTCATTGTGGGTGTTGTGGTCGGAACCTATTCCTCAACTTACGTTGCCAGTGCCGTTGCGTTGCAATTAGGTGTCTCAAAAGAAGACCTAATGAAAGCACCTAAAGAAGAAGCCAATAACGAAGGCGAAGAAGCCGAATTGCAACGTCTCTTTTTAGAGCAAGAAACCAAGCGTGAAGCCAAAGAAGCGTTGAAAGAGGCCGCAGCTGAGAAAAAGGCCAATAAAAAAGAAAAACTGAGCAAATAAGTGGGTTGTAAATTAAATGGCAGACAGTGATTTTCTTCAAGAGATAAGCAAACGCAGAACGTTTGCAATCATCTCTCATCCCGATGCAGGTAAAACAACCGTAACCGAAAAGTTATTGTTATACGGTGGTGCCATTCAAATGGCAGGTGCGGTTAAAAGCCGTAAAACCAGCCGTGCCGCGACCTCCGATTGGATGAAAATGGAACAAGAACGTGGTATCTCGGTCGCCTCTTCGGTGATGCAGTTCCCATACCGCGATGTGATGATTAACTTGCTGGATACCCCGGGGCATGAAGACTTTTCGGAAGACACCTATCGTACGTTAACCGCTGTGGATTCGGCGTTAATGGTTATTGATGTCGCGAAAGGGGTCGAAGACCGTACCATTAAATTGATGGAAGTCTGCCGTTTACGTACTACGCCTATTTTGACCTTTATTAATAAAATGGATCGCGAAGGTAAAGACCCGATTGATCTGTTGGATGAAGTGGAATCGGTTTTAAAAATTGATTGTGCGCCCATGACATGGCCGATAGGGATGGGGAAACGCTTTAAAGGTATTTATCACCTCTATAACGACACCGTGCGTCTGTTTGGCGTTACGGATGGACAGCGGGCGGGCGAAGGCGAGCTGATTAAAGGATTGGACAATCCTCTATTAGATGAGCTGTTAGGTGATCAAATTGAAGAGATGCGCGAAGAGATTGAGTTGGTGCGTGGCGCTAGCCATGAGTTTAGTTTAGAGGCTTTTTTAGCCGGTAAACTCAGCCCAGTCTTTTTTGGTTCAGCGGTTAATAATTTTGGACTGCAAGAGCTGTTGGATGGCTTTGCCGATTATGCCCCCCCGCCAATGGGACGCAAGACCGAAACCCGTTTTGTGGAAGCCAATGAAGGTAAATTAACCGGCTTTATCTTTAAAATTCAAGCCAATATGGATCCTGCTCATCGTGACCGTGTGGCGTTTATGCGCATAGTCTCAGGTAAGTATGAAAAGGGCATGAAGTTCAAGCATGTACGCATTGCAAAAGACGTGAAGGTCTCCAAAGCGATCACCTTTTTAGCCAATAAACGTGAACAGGCCGAAGTGGCGTATCCGGGCGATATCATCGGATTGCACAACCACGGAACCATTAAAATTGGCGATACCTTCACACAAGGCGAATCGCTTAAATTTACTGGTATTCCAAACTTTGCTCCCGAGCTGTTTCGTCGTGCGCGTTTAAAAGATCCTATGAAAATGAAAGCCCTGCAAAAAGGCTTAAACCAACTATCCGAAGAGGGCGCGACCCAGTTGTTTAGACCCGTTTTGAATAACGATCTGATTTTAGGTGCGGTGGGAATCCTCCAGTTTGAAGTGGTTGCCCAGCGTTTAAAAGACGAATACAACGTAACCTGTCTGTTTGAACCCGTCAACGTCAATACCGCCCGTTGGGTCATCGGTGACAAAGCCGAAATTGAAAAGTTCACCACCAAAGTACGCGAAAACGTGGCCTACGATGCCGCTGATTTATTGGTATACATTGCCCCTACACGCGTAAACCTATCCCTTATCGAAGAACGCTGGCCAAATTTACAATTTGTTGCCACGCGTGAGCATTAAACACTCATATTAATTTTTCTCCCCCCCCTCAATTACTTCTTGTTTTTTGATAGGGGGGGGGGGATAAAATTTGATTTCAATATTGTTGTCTAAATCTACTTACCAATGAAAACGCTGGCTTTATACGAGCGATCGTCAAAAAGGATAAAAAGAGATGCACGAAATAACCTGTCCACACTGCCATAAAGCATTCAAAATTGACGAAGCGGGGTATGCCGATATTTTAAAGCAGGTTCGTGATACCGAATTTGAACAGCAATTGCACGACCGACTTGAGCTGGCTGAGAAAGAGAAGATCAATGCGGTAGAACTCGCCAAGAGTGAAGTGGGCAGTAAACTGCAAAAAACCACCGCTGCCAAAGAGGCTGAGATTCAAGCGCTTAAAGCGAAGCTGGATGCAGGCAAGGTCGCACAACAACTTGCCATTACCGAAGCCCTCAGTGCCGTTGAAAAAGAGCGCGATACACTCACCAATAAACTGGAGAAGGCAGAGCAAGATAGCCAAGCGGCCTCACAGCTTGCGAACGCAAAACGTACTCAAGATGTAAATGAGACCGCCGCAAAAAAAGAGGCTGAGATTCAAGCCTTAAAAGCAAAGCTTGAGGCCTATGAAGTCGCAAAAAAACTCGCGGTTACTGAAGCCGTAAGCGCCGTTGAAAAAGATCGTGATGAACTAAAAAATAGCCTTAAGCAAGCCGCACTTGAAAAACAGCTCGCAGAGAAATCGCTCAAAGATAAGTACGAAACACAGATAAAAGATCGTGACGACGAGATTGAGCGCATCCGAGACATGAAGGCCAGACTCTCTACAAAGATGGTGGGCGAAACACTCGAACAGCACTGCGAAACCGAGTTTAACCGTATTCGAGCCACCGCATTCCCGCTGGCTTATTTTGAGAAGGACAACGACGCAAGTTCTGGTAGCAAGGGGGATTACATTTTTCGCGACTTGGATGCGTCGGGTACCGAGATTGTTTCCATCATGTTTGAAATGAAGAACGAAAGCGATACGACCGCAACCAAGAAAAAGAACGAAGATTTTCTAAAAGAACTTGATAAGGATCGGAGAGAGAAGGGCTGTGAATATGCCATTCTGGTCTCTCTGCTCGAATCCGACAGTGAACTCTACAACACTGGAATTGTCGATATGTTCTACCGCTATCCTAAAATGTACGTGGTGAGACCTCAGTTTTTTATTCCCATTATTACACTACTGCGCAACGCCGCAATGAAGTCGCTTGAATATAAAACAGAGCTTGCGCTGGTGAAAGAACAGAGTGTGGACGTAACCAATTTTGAAACCAATCTAGATGATTTTAAGACCGCATTCGCTAAAAATTACGACCTTGCCTCCAGAAAATTTCAAACCGCCATCGATGAAATTGACAAATCCATCCTTCACCTTCAAAAAACGAAAGATTCTTTACTCGGAACAGACCGCAACCTACGTCTTGCAAACAACAAAGCGCAGGATGTAACCATCAAAAAGCTTACAAAAAATAACCCGACTATGGCCGCCAAGTTTGATGAATTAAAAGAGCAAAATGATTCAGGTACCACAGTAACCGAGCGTTAATTTTTTACCTCCCCCCCCTCTCATATCGTTTCTTGTTTTTAATAAGGGAGGAGAAAGTTTAGTTTCAATAGTAAAACTACCGATAGAGGTTGAAGATGACAACTAAATGCAGTGAAAATGACTGTCCAAGGTCTGTTTATGAAAGTGAAAATAAATGTGTTTTGCACTGTGCTAAATCTATGTCTCGGCATAATTACACTGATTTTTTAGAAGAACAGAAAGATTTTTGTTTAGCTCTTTTCGAGTATGTTTTTACTGATGATGTAATCGAAAAACTATCCTTTTCAGTGGATGATGAAGGCATGGCTTTGAAACAGAAAAAAGCCGTTTTACAAAAGACGATATTCGGGAGCCGCCCGAGCCAAATAAAAATAAAACAAAGTATTGTTTTTAAGAAGATTCATTTTCCTAGGATTGATAAAAGCCCACTAAATTATCGTCGTATTCTTCAGGTCATGGAAGACATTCATTTTGATTTTTGTGAGTTTTATGGAACAAGTTTGGATCAAATTGATGGAGAAGTTTTTTTTCAAGACTGTAAATTTAGGAATGAATGGCAATTACAGAACTTTAACATCAGAAAGAGTGACCCTGGTTATGTTTACGACGAGTGCCATTTTAAAAGGAAAATAAGTCAAACAAAAGGCATGGTGTCGAATCCACAGTTTAATGAGCTTTGTAAGTTTGATAAAGGCCTTGAGCTTAAAGATATACAAATCAAAGCGAATATTTTTTCAATAGATAATCAGCCTGAAGATAATTCGAGCCTTTCTAATTTTGGAGCAATGAAAGGAGAGTTTGAGTTTACAGATTGTACCTTCAGTACGGATCAAGAAATTTTTCTTGCAAACGCAGAAGAAGCCAGTTTTTCGTTGAAACGTTGTACGTTTGAGAAAAAATTTAAAATCAGAGGTCTGGAATATACTAAGAGTTATGAATACCAGCAAGAACATAAAGCGGCACTTGAGTCTTTAACCTTTACTAGCTGTAAAGTGGCGAATGATGAAGACAGTTATCTCAGAATTGGTTTTTTAAAAGACTGTGAATTTTCGTTAAAGAACTTAAAAAACCAACAATCTAGTGAGCTTAATATCGGTGATTGCCACTTTTCCTCATTTGAATTAACCAACTTTAGAAACCTTGGGAAATTTAAGTTATTTAAAATAAATATCTGGGAAGGGGAGGTAAGTAGTAAATTTAAAATAGATAACACATCCATTGGAAATACAGATTTTCAAAGCCTTGATTTAACCTCTTTTTCAAAAGTATTTATGTTTGATAATATTTTCTCGGAAATTGACTATACGAATGTGCAATGGCCAAAAACGATTTATGTTGATCAGTTCCAAAAGGACAGTGATGGTGACGTTGCAAAAAAACGAGATAGCTATCGAATGCTTAAAAATGTAGCACTTAAAAATAATGACCGACCTCAGGCATTAGAGTTTTATGCTCAAGAGATGGAGAATCATTATGAAATAACACAATGGAATCCTTCATTTGGCGATAAATTGACTCTTTGGTTCAATAAATTTACAAATCAGTTTGGCATGAGCTGGGCGCGGCCATTGGTATACTTAGTTATTTCTTCCTTATTGTTATATGCATGTTTATATTTCTCGTTGCTGAATAATTCAAGTGGTTATTTAATACTGCCTCCCTGGGAAAATTACTGGACTTTTTTAAACCCGATGCATAAAGTTGAATTTATGCTTCCTAAATACTGGAATGGTTGGACTTATTTTATTGATTTGCTCTTTCGAGTAATTCAAGCTCTTTTGATTTACCAAACTATCCAAGCCTTTAGAAAGTTTACACGTCCACTGTAAAAGGAAAAAGCCCCCCC
>JAMOLY010000202.1 GCA_027068835.1 Thiomicrorhabdus sp.
CAAGATGCGGATTTTGCGAAAGAGAGTGCGAACCTTGCGAGAGATCAAGTGTTACAACAAGCAGGAATGAGCATGTTAAGTCAAGCCAATCAGTCCTCTCAAAATGTGTTAGCGCTATTACGTTAATCCGTTAGAAAGGAGGTATCACAATAGGGAGGGTTTGATATGGAAATAAATACTGTATCAACACCTGCTCTTGGCAAAGGCTCGCTACCGTCGGATGTTAAGTCGGCGGTAGAGGTGCCAACACCACGGCAGAAAGAGGTGTTCGTTGAAGCTTTATCTCAAAATGCTCAAAAGGCGGATGTCAAAGACATTCAAAAGCAAGTTGAACAAGTTAATTCAAAGCTTGAACAACTTGGTATGGGGGTCTCTTTTTCAATTGATGAAAGTTCACAATCGCCAGTGATAAAAGTCATTGATCGATCAACGAATGAAGTAATTAAACAATTTCCGAATGAAGATTCACTTAAGCGGATGGAGCACATCCAAAGTTACTTGGATTCGGTACAACAAAATGGTATGGACAATAAAGAAAATTTGACAGGTACCTTGTTCAGTGAAATCATATAAGTAATGATATGAGGGTGAACAGGAGGATGTATGGCAACGATAAGTGGTATGCAATCCAGTGGCTTAACGGCTACGCCTATCAATACTAGCATTGGTAATACGATAAAATCGAGTGTTTCTGGTAGTCTACAGGGGGCAAGTCAGCAGGAAGTAGCTCAAAAAATTGAGCAAAAGAAAGCGGACATTAGTCAACTGAAGTTGCAAGAAACAACCGACTCAATGAACGTTCGGTCACAAAAGCCGATGGACAGTACAGAGTTAGATTCGTTAATGCAGAATCTAAACACCGAATTAAAACAGCTTCAAAATTATATGAAGTTTGAACGAGATAAAGATTCACAAAATATGGTGGTCTTTATTAAAGACAGTAAAACAGATGAGCTGATTCGCCAGATTCCAACACAGGAGTTTTTAAACATCTCTAAAAGTATTACACAGTTTTTAGAGATGCAGAAACAGTCATCCGAAAAAATAGCGCCACCCGTTGGTATGTTAACCAACGAGACGGCTTAAACGTCCGTATAAATTAAAAGACTTTTAAGTGGTAAAGAGACTCTCTTTATGTGGCACAGTTTCCTTTGTGTGTTTAGCGGCTTTGGCCGCTTTTTTTTTGGTTTAAATTACTGGTTTTATGGGGGATTTAAACCGCTATATAAAAGGTGAATTTGCCTAATAGCCGGTTAAAGACTCGTATTGATATCGTATAAAAAACAGCCTTAATACCCTTATAAAAGCCATTCTTTTTAGAGTGGTTTTTTTGTTTTATTCCCCCTGTACATCATGCCCATAGCGTATTTTATAAATTTTAATTCATTTTATTTCAAAAAAGTTCTAAAGCTTTTTATCGTTTGACCGTTAACGTAATTGAAGGCAGGAAACACTGTCTCAAATTATAAAAAATAGACAAACACAAAACACAAACAGATACACACAAGGAG
>JAMOLY010000203.1 GCA_027068835.1 Thiomicrorhabdus sp.
AGTATTCACCAGACTCTTCTCAAGTTGGGGGAGTACGATAAATTCCACCATTTTCTGATTTAGAGGCACACCAATGCCTCAAATCGCCGGCAGTAAAAAGCCTCGTTTATTTTGTGTGAGTGTATGCGTTTGTTGGTTTTTTTGCATATTGTCTATATTACCCACATTTCAAATAAAGATATTTCATCTCTCTGTTTTACTTATGTGGGCTCTTTAATGTGAATATTCTTGAGAGAGAGCGGGTTTCTCCTACCCTCATTACCCACAGTGAATTCTCAGAGAAACCCCCATCAATTCCAGCTTTTTTGAATCGTTTGGGTGGCTCCCATATTGGTTCATCTGACAAGCTGCTTACCGTTCCCCAGTGCGATGCTATCAATTTTTTTGCATGAACTTCACTTCCAATGGCAACTGCTTCTTCAGGAATTATGTGAGACATCCACATTAATTCTCTAGGCTCATAAGCTCCTATGGGTAAAATTGCATAGTCAAATGAACGGTATTGCTTGCCAATTTCGCTAAATATTGTATCTGAATATCCAGTATCCCCAACAAATAAAACCTTACTCTCAGCACCTATTATCGCCCACGATGACCACAATGTTTGATTATGGTCATCAGTACTTCGTGCAGAATCATGAACAGCGGGCAGTGAAGTTAATTCTATGTTGCCAATGGATGCCGATTCACCCCAATCCAATTCAGTTACGTTGCTATATCCTCGTTCAGAAAAAAACTCTTTCAAACCCAAGGGGACAACAACATGAATTTTGTCCTTATTCTTCAAATTGCTTATTGTTTCATCATCCAAGTGGTCATAATGACTATGTGAAACAACCACGATATCTATAGCAGGCAATTTATCCAGAGGAATGCCAGAGCCTACAAATCTTCTTGGGCCTGCCCATGAAACCGGACTGGCGAACTCCGTTAAAAATGGGTCGGTTAAAATCATCTTTCCGGATATTTTTATTAGAAAACTGGCATGGCCTAACCAAGTGATTTTATCTCCTTCAATAGAATTCTGAAGACGTATAGATTCTGACTCAGGTAGCACATGACCATCAGGGATATCAGGAGTAAAAACAGAACCCCAAAATCTACGGAGATAAAACACCACTCCTTTGGATGCAGCGGTTTCTACAAAAGGATGGTTCTGAAAGCCATCAATAGTGTGGTGTTTTAGTTTATTATCCATTACTACTTTTTCATCACCTTGATACGATATAGCGGTACACGCAAAAGCTGATATCAATATGGTAGCAATAATCTTTGTGATGTATTTCATATCTCAATAAATCTAATGAGGGTCTTGGATTCAACTCGCTAGTGCAACCGGTGGGTTAATTCCAAAAAATACCTGATTAGGCGTTTTAAATCCAAGACAAAAAGAGAAGGCATCGACCGCAAGTGCAGATATTGTCTACCTAAATAGCTCAAAACCCAGCTAACCTATGGCGCTTGTTTTGTATTCTTTACCACGGTTGGTAGTGGTAAGGATGTGACTCGCC
>JAMOLY010000204.1 GCA_027068835.1 Thiomicrorhabdus sp.
TCATTGACGGCTACGAGTTAGTAGAGCCGATGATGCAGCACGAACGCATCTGGAAAGTACGTAAAAAAGAGACCATGTTGGTGATGAAGTTTCCAATGAGCGCTGACGATGAGCAGGATCTTGACGAGTTCGTACGTGAGGCATGGTATGCCAAGCAGATTAGCCACCGCTCTTTCGGTAACGCCTGGGTTCCGGAGAAACGTACCGTACGTTACTACCTTATGGAGCTTATTGAGGGTAAGAACCTCATTGAGTTTCTTGATGGCAAACGCCTCTCGGTGGACAACGCCATTGCTCTGGCAAAATTTCTACACAAAGCCGAAGCACACCTGCTGCATTTGGGCCTGGTTCACGGCGATATTAAACCGGAAAATATTATTGTCTATCGTGAAGCAGACTCGGCGGGAACCGTCTTTAAGATGGTCGATTTTGGCTCCATTGTCGAGATATTCTCTACCGATAGCCGTGCCGGTACGCCGAGTTACTTAGCACCGGAACGTTTTAGCGGCGGTAATATTAACGAATCAACCGAGATTTTCTCAATCGGCGTGACGCTGTATTGGGCGCTGACAGGAAAGTTTCCCTACGGTGAAATCGAGCCGTTTCAGACACCGACATTTAAAACACCCAAACCGCCAAGCTACTACAACAAAAATATTCCCGACTGGTTCGATGCCATCATTTTACGCACCATCGCTGCCGATGCCAAGAACCGCTACCGCCACTACTCCGAATTTTTTTACGAGCTAAAATCCCCTGAGAATGTCAAACCTTTCTTTAAAAAAGATGCGCCACTGCTTGAACGCGACCCGTTAAAGTTCTACAAAAGCGCCTTTTTCATTCTGTTGGGGTTTAACGGTATTTTGTTGATGATGCTTATTTCGTAATTTACATGTAAATTACGAAGTCTGCCCCAAGAAACAAAGCTAAGTCTCTTCTCTTTCACTGCAACATTTATAAAATTATTTCGCACTATTATTAAAAAGACACTATTAAAGGAGAAATGATGTTTAAATGGATAGGCTGGGATAAACCGCGTACTCTTATATCACTAAGCGTTATGGCATTATTGATAACGGGAGTGATTTTCTATCTCGTAAATAAAAACTCCAAACTCGTATTTGATTTTGATGACGGAACACCACAAGGATGGACAGTAAGAGGTTTTTTTGACGATACCGGAAAACGTTACGGACCGAAACCTCCTGCGCGAATAGCTACACCCACTCATGATGAAAAGGAGCAGTACCCAAATCCCTTTCCATGCGGTGGTATAGGACCAACTTCTACATGTGATGATATGCATAATAAAAAAGGTTCTCTTTATGTTGATCTCGAAGGTGTTCTTTCCTTAAAGGATCTGTTCGACTTCCCCTCTTCAAGCAGTTATTGGGAAGTCGAACTAGTATCTCCTCCCTTAAGCAATCTTTTTCAGAATAAACGTGAATTTGAAGCGCATATGGGTGATATGCTGAGTGTTCCAAAAGGATTCATTAGAGCC
>JAMOLY010000205.1 GCA_027068835.1 Thiomicrorhabdus sp.
CAGCGCAATACGGTCGTGACAACTTCTTCAATTGTTATCGGCTGTATGAGCTGTTTGCCATCTCCAAACAATAAAATAACGGGTAAGTTACTCAACCTTTTAAATAAAGAAAAACTTACCCCCCCCTCTCCTACGATTAAAGAAGGGCGTAAAATAAACCATTCTAAATCCATCTTCTTCAGCGCATCATCGGCTGATTTTTTACTTAAATGATAGGGTACGACAGCGGTTTCATCTGCACCTAACGCAGAGATTTGTATCACCCGCTTCACCCCCAATTGTTCACAGGCTTGAAATAACTGCACGGGAGCAAGCTTGTGAAGTTGGTCAAAGGTCTGGTTTTTTGTCTCGGCAATAATGCCAACGGCGTTAATAACCACATCGATTTCATTTAAATATGAAAACCAGTCTTCTGCACAATGCATTTGCACATAATCCACTTGTCGATATTGTAGTTGTGTTGAAAAGGGTTCTATCTGCCTCTTATTTCTATGTATACACGCCGTTACGGTATGCCCATTTTTTATGAGTGCATGAGAAAGTTTTTGGCCGATAAATCCACTTGCACCCGTCAATAAAATATTCATAACCGCTCCTCATTATTGTTATTGCTGTGACTTTAAATTGAATATAAGTCACTCAAAACCAGAATAAGAAAAAAGAAGAATAGAAGCTTCCGAATTGATCATTGGAGACAAATTATTGCTCTGTTTTTATCATTTCGGACAGATATGTTAGCTATTTGATGGGGGTTAGGGGGTTTAAGACTGTTTATTGAGCTTTCGATATTTACCGGGGGTCGTACCAACAATTTCACGAAATGCTTCGTAAAAATTTGATTGTGAGGTAAAACCAACGTTTAAGCCTACGGATAAAACAGAGGAAGATGGGGTTGTCGTTAATAAAATTTTGGCGGCTTCTACACGGTATTCACGCATAAGACGTGAAAAACTTTTACCCAAGCGGGTATTGATTAGCTCTGATAATTGATGATTGGTTAATCCCAATTCACTGGCTACGGTGTATAAATCAACTGTGTTTTCTTGATAGAGCTTTTTTTGCTGCATTAATTGCTGTAGGTCTTGCAATGATTTATCGCAATCAATGTTGCTTAATGTCGATGTTGCATAAGCCTCACGCGCGGCTTCTACTACGTCATTACTCAGTTGCGGAGCATAACTTAAAACCAAGTTTATCATTAGAAATGCCAGACCAATGGCACAGGCATACAGGGTGAAAAATAGCTTTTCAGATATGATTGGCAGTATCAGCCCCAAAATTAAAGCCAAAACGGCAATCACAAATGCCAAGCCTAACATTAACAGCTCTATTCTAAAGTGAAGCCGTTGCTGGCGTAACACATAAAGCCGAATGCCTAACCATGATAAATATAAACCACCTAGGCCAAATGCCACCTGCATGGCCATATTATGCGGTAATAAAAAGGCCAACATAACAGGCGTAAAGTGTAG
>JAMOLY010000206.1 GCA_027068835.1 Thiomicrorhabdus sp.
TTCCCTGATTTACCGATCCAAATTGGCGGTGGTATTCGCGATGCTAAAACGGTTCAAGCCTATTTAGATGCAGGTGTAACCTATTGCATTATTGGTACAAAAGCCGTCGAAGATCCTGAGTTTGTAAGAGACCTTTGTGGGCAGTTTCCGGGCCATATTATTGTTGGTATTGATGCTAAAAACGGCATGGTGGCAACCGATGGTTGGGCCGAAGTTTCTACCGTTTCAGCGGTTGACCTAGCAAAACAATTTGAAGAAGCAGGTGTGGTTGCAATCGTTTACACCGATATTGCGCGCGACGGCATGATGAAAGGCGTTAATATTGAAGCTACGGTTGAACTGGCTAAAAGCATTAATATCCCTGTTATTGCATCAGGCGGCGTAACAAATATGGATGATATTATCGAACTTTGTAAAGTCGAAGATGCGGGCATCACGGGCACAATTCTTGGTCGCTCAATCTACGAAGGTGCAATTGATTTGGCAGAAGCGCATAAGTATGTAGAAGGTTTGGAGTCATAATATGGCACTTGCAAAACGTATAATCCCTTGTTTGGATGTTGATAATGGTCGCGTTGTTAAAGGTGTAAATTTTGTCGATATTCGTGATGCAGGTGATCCTGTTGAAGTTGCCGCACGTTACAATCGTGAAGGCGCAGATGAAATCACTTTTTTAGATATTACTGCTAGTTCAGATAATCGTAAAACCACGGTTGATATGGTTGAAGCGATAGCTTCGGAAGTTTTTATTCCGCTAACGGTAGGCGGAGGCATCCGTAAAGTTGAAGATATTCGTACTATGTTAAATGCAGGTGCTGATAAAGTGGCGATCAATACTGCGGCAATTCATAATCCTGAGCTTGTAAAAGAGGCCGCCGAATATTATGGCTCGCAATGTATTGTTGTCGCAATTGATGCTAAAAAAGTCAGCAAAGAAGGTGAGCCTGATAAATGGGATATTTTTACCCACGGTGGGCGTAACGATACAGGCATTGATGCAGTAGAATGGGCAAAAAAAATGGCCGACTACGGTGCTGGTGAACTATTGGTCACAAGTATGGACAAAGATGGTACAAAGTCTGGTTTTAATATCCCACTGACTAAAGCCATTGTTGATGCGGTTAATATTCCAGTGATTGCTTCTGGTGGCGTAGGTAACCTGCAACATTTAGCTGATGGTGTGCTTAAAGCAGGTGCTGATGCCGTCCTAGCGGCGAGTATTTTCCACTTTAATGAATATACGGTTGGTGAGGCGAAGCAATATATGTCTGATCAAGGTATTGAAATGAGAATATAGAGACCCTATATTTAAAACAGCTATGAGTAATACATTAACAGAAGTCGCAAAAATACTAGAAGAGCGTAAATCAGCTGAGGCTGGTAGTTCGTATGTTGCATCACTTTATAGTAAAGGTTTGGACGCTATTCTGAAAAAGGTTGGTGAAGAAGCAACAGAAGTGGTTATGGCGG
>JAMOLY010000207.1 GCA_027068835.1 Thiomicrorhabdus sp.
TTCAAGCGCTTGATCTGGTCGGGCGTAAACTGCCACTTGGCAATGGCGAGGTGATGAAAAGCTGGCTGCAATCACAACGAGATATTGCCGCTGGCTTAAGTGGCGATATGGCCAAAATTGCAGATAAGTTTTCCGGTGCAATCGACCAATTAGAACGGGCAACAGACATTCAATTGGCGCGTTTGGCCGCAAAAGATGAAAGCGCTCAGGCATCTGCGGTTAAATTCCTCCGCGCCTTTGCACTTGTGGCAGGCACGGGCTGCCTTGCCAAAGGCGCACAAGTGAGCGGTGATGCAAAACGAGCAAAGCTTGCCACCTACTTCGCCACCAACCACCTGCCGCAAGTGAGTAGTTTGGTTGAGATTATTGAAGATGGGGCGGGAGAGATTGTTGAGCGTGATGGGGATCCGTTGGAGGGGTGAGACCTAACACTCAATAGGTCTTTGCTCAAACCAATGCTTGCTGACGTAAACTGTCAGTAGTGATAAAGACTTTGTGCGGTGACTGGTTATAGTGTTGTAATTGGCAGCGAAAATCAGGGACAAGAAAATGAACGAAATGGTGCAATTTTTACCGGGGCTTTTGTTGGTCTATGCGGCAACTTTTCTTTCTTTAATGTCACCGGGGCCAAACATTATGGCAGTGATTGGCACCTCGATGAGTGTTAATCGAAGGTCGGGATTGGCTCTTGCAACAGGTGTTGCATCGGGTTCTTTTTGTTGGGCGGTTTTAACCGTTGTTGGCTTGTCAGCATTGCTTAGCCAGTTTGCCTATGCTTTGACTGTTATTAAAATTGTCGGCGGTTTATATCTGTTATGGCTCGCCTATAAATCATTTCGTGCGGCAGCTTCTTACCAAAACTTAAAAGCAACTCAATTGAACGGGTCGCCCCCAAGTCCGGTAGCATATTATTTACGCGGGCTTTTCGTTCAGATGACCAACCCCAAAGCAGCATTTGCTTGGATTGCCATTACTTCTTTAGGTTTACAACACGGCGCGCCAACATGGGTGGGCATTGCAATCATTATCGGGACATTTTTGATGTCTTTGGCTATGCATTGGGGCTATGCCATTGCATTTTCAACACCTTTAATGGTTCGAGTTTACTCCAAATCACGGCGTTATATACAATTTGCTCTTGGTAGCTTTTTTGCCTTTGCGGGCATCAAACTGTTGAGAGATCGTTTATGAGAGAGAGCCTGCGCAAAAAGGCCATCGAGGTCTGTAATACCAAAATCGCTCAAAAGGGCGAAAATGTCGGATTGTCATTTTATGCTTTTTTTAAGAACAAAAATGACAATCCAGTTGTTTTGATGGAGGCCGCTTCGTGGTGGATAGAAACCAACCAATTAGATCACTTTGAAAAAGCACTCAAAATCAAACGAATGATCGAAGCGGGTGACTAAAAACTAGCTTTAAGAAACCAGCCAGCCACCATCGACATCAATGGTCGTT
>JAMOLY010000208.1 GCA_027068835.1 Thiomicrorhabdus sp.
CATGTAAGCATCGTCGGCGCCTTGCGCTTTGATAATGTCAGGGTGGTACTGCCGCACCAGTTTTCGGTACGCTTTTTTAATGTCGTTAAGCGAGTCTTGGGGCGTGACCCCCAACAGAGTGTACGCATCATCAATAGAACTCTCCACCCGAGTGTTTTTGTAGACACTTTTAAACTGCTCCAACATCCCCTCAAACAGCGTCTCATCTACATGTAAAAGTTTGCACAGCGTTCGGAGCATCTTCTCTTCATTGTGGGAGAGCTCGCCGTCAACAAAGGCAAGGTTCATCCAAAAGCCCAACATATCGCGGGTTTTTCGCTCATCACCGCGTAGGGCGCGGTGGAGCTCTTGCGCTTTTTGCTCCAGATTGAAAGCAATCTCTTTTTCGTGTTTAAAAATCTCTTTTAAGAGCTCTTTGGCATGAGCAGGGTCAGGAAAAATTTTGCTAATGTCGTTAAACATATTGCCAATAAGCTCAGCTTCGAGCTCATCGACCCTGCCGTCTGCTTTGGCAACTTTGGCGGTCAGCGCAACAAAGAGCCCCAATTCACTCTGTTCTAAATGCTCTTTGGTGAGTGTAAAATTTTTAAATTGTTCTTGGTAGTAAATTTTTTGAAAACGTTTGTAGCTTTTAAAAACACGGTACAGCACGTACGTCACAATAAGAAAAATAATAATATTGCCCAAATAAAATCCTTTACAAAACGGTCCATCAACGAACCCAATACCTAAGTATAAAGTAAAAAAGTTAAAATAGCGCTCATGAAACAGACTTTTGCACATCTTGACACCGGTATCAAATACATGCTGCTCTCCTCACTGCTTTTTGGCGTGATGGGGGCATTTGCCAAACTCTGTAGTGAGCATATGAGCTCGTTAGAAGTGGTCTTTTTTAGAAATCTGTTTGGGGTGGTGTTAGTGGGCATCACGCTGGTAAAAAGCCCGTTAGTGCAGAAAGGCGGCAGACCGTTACTGCTCTTTTTTCGCGGTTTTATGGGCTTTGTGGCGCTTTTGGCATTTTTTTACAATATTGCCCACATTCCTTTGGGTGATGCCATGACGTTTTCAAAAACCGCGCCGATTTTTACCGCACTTTTTGCCTACTTGCTTTTACAAGAGAAGCTCTCAACATTGGGGTGGTTTGGTATTGGCATAGGCTTTGTCGGTATTGTTCTCATTACCCAACCCACAGGATTGAGCTTTAGCAAGACCGATATTTTAGGTATTTTTAGCGGTGTAGGAGCGGCCTTGGCATACACCTCGGTACGGGAGTTGCGAAACTATTACGATACCCGCGCTATTGTACTCTCGTTTATGGTGGTCGGAACGTTAGGCCCGTTGGTACTGTTGCTGCTCTCAGAGTTTTTACATGTAAATTCCCTTGACTTTATGTTAGGAGAGTTTGTGATGCCTCACGGTGTGGTGTGGCTCTACATTGTAGGCATGG
>JAMOLY010000209.1 GCA_027068835.1 Thiomicrorhabdus sp.
AGCATGAGCTTTTTGAATCTGCTGGGCGTGGTACTGAGCCTAAAATGCGCGATAGCATCCATGATGATTGGAAAACGACTGATTGGGATACAGCACTAGATAAAACCTATTCTGAAATTCGCCGAGTACAAGAGAAGTTTGGCCCAGACTCTGTTGCCGTAATCTCCACAGGGCAAATGCTCACCGAAGAATTTTACACACTCGGCAAACTCACACGTGGCTTAATCGGCACAAATAACTACGATGGCAATACAACCCTTTGTATGGCATCGGCTGTTTCTGGCTACAAACGCTCATTTGGTTCTGATGGCCCTCCTGGTTGTTATGATGATTTTGATGAAACTGATTTACTGATCGCGTGGGGTTCAAATCTACCTGAACAGCATCCAATCATTTACTGGCGCATGAAAGAAGCGCAAGAAAAATCAGGTTTTCCATTAATCGTGATTGATCCTCGCGTAACCATGTTGGCGCAAAATGCAGACCGCCATTTAACCGTAATACCGGGTACAGACGTGGTGTTAATGAATGCCATGATGCACGTGATTTTAGATGAAGGTTTAGAAGATCGCCGTTATATCGAAGCAAACACAAACGGCATTGAAGAGCTAGAAGCAGAAGTTGCAAAATACGACCCTGTCACTGCCGCTAAAATTTGTGGTATTGATGAAGATACAATCCGTGCAGTCGCACGCCAATTTGCTAAAGCAAAATCAGCCATGCAAATTTGGACAATGGGAATCAACCAAAGCACGCACGGCTCTGATGGTGTGGTGGGCATTAATAATTTAGCGCTAATTACAGGCAATATCGGCATCCCCGGAGGCACATCACTTTCTATCACAGGGCAGTGTAATGCAATGGGTACGCGCGAATGGTCATCATGCTCTGGTTTACCCAATCACCGTTTATTAGAAAACGAACAAGACCGTGAAGATATTGCAAAATTCTGGAATGTTGATCCTGAGTTTTTCCCTAAAAAACGCGGTATGTTCCAAACGGATATTTACCAAGCAATGGAGCTTGGAGAAATTAAAGGTTTGTGGCTGATTGCGACAAACCCAATGAGTTCATTGCCCAATACCGCACGTATTCGCAAAGCAATGGAGCAGTTAGAATTTTGTGTAATTCAAGATTGTTATGAAGATACTGAAAGCGCGCAATATGGCGATATTTATCTCCCAGCAGGAACTTGGGCAGAAAAAGATGGGGTAATGACAAACACCGAGCGCCGTGTAAATGTCGTTAAGCCAGTGATTGCACCACATGGTAATTCTAAACCAGACCTTTGGGTTTTTAACCGTATGGCAGAGCGTTTTAACGCAGAAGGTGTCAATGAAGGCGGCGTAAACTTTCCTGAAAAAGCGGCAGATATTTTCTTAGAAATGGGCAAACTATCAGCAGGTCGTTTATCCGATATTTCAGGCATGACACACGAAAA
>JAMOLY010000210.1 GCA_027068835.1 Thiomicrorhabdus sp.
TTTCATCTTCTAAGGCAATAGGAATAATTTCACGTGCAAATTCAGACATTGATCATCCAGTTCATAGAGTTAAATATTCAAGACCCAAATTATACCCCAAATACATGCCTTAAAGCGACAATAATCAAAGCCCTTTCCTCCTGACGAGAATGGGTTTAAATCGCTTGGCAAGGCTTATTTTTGAAATACATGGCTTTTGAGTACTGTAAACGCTTTTTGCGTTTGGTGTTCGGATGACATAGGGGGGGAGTTTATTACGATCATTCATTAAAATTTAATTTTCTCCCCCCTACCCTTAAAACAAGCGAATAACACCTGCCTAAACTACATGAAAAGCAAAATTTATACGCATTTAAACTAAATCTAATTGATAACTGTTATCATTTGTATTAAAATAAATTCCATACAAAATTTAACGATAAAGCATTACGACTTAATTCCAAGGTATCTTTCGCTATGAAAATCAATTTAAAAACCGTTGGCGCATTTTTGTTAATGGGCGCAATCAGCTTTCCTGTTTACGCTGACCTTGAAGAGGTCAATGTGTATTCGGCTCGTAAAGAGCAACTCATTAAACCGCTGTTAACAGACTTTACGAAAATTACGGGCATTAAAGTCAATTTAATTACCAGTAAAGCCGATGCGCTCTTAAAACGTTTAGAGTCCGAAGGCATTAACAGCCCTGCTGACATTTTAATTACAACGGACGCTGGGCGTTTACACCGTGCAAAAGAGGCGGGCGTATTGCAAGTGAGCTTAACGGATAAGATGAAAGAACGTGTGCCTGAGCATTTACGTGATGCCGATGGTTACTGGGTGGGCTTAACCACACGTTCTCGTATGATTGTGTACGCCAAAGATCGTGTAAAGCCGTCTGAACTTAGCACATATGAAGCATTGACCGATTCAAAATGGAAAAAACGCATTTGCATTCGCTCTTCCAATAACATTTACAACCAGTCCTTAGTGGCCTCAATGATTGCTCACAAAGGCAAAGAGGCGACGGAAGAATGGGTTGAGGGATTGGTCGAAAATATGGCACGTAAACCCAAGGGGGGCGATCGAGATCAAATTAAAGCAGTGGCGGCGGGTCAGTGTGATATTGCGGTTGTTAACACTTATTACTTAGGGCAGATGCTCAACAGTAACGACCCTAAACAAGTTAAAGCGGCACAGCAAGTGGCGGTTTTTTGGCCAAACCAGTCTGACCGTGGCGCACACATTAATGTCAGCGGAATTGCCGTAACCAAAGCGGCTAAAAACAAAAAAAATGCCGTTAAACTGATTGAATACCTTTTATCGAATGATGCACAAACTTGGTATGCCAAAACCAATAATGAGTACCCTGTAATTGCAGGTGCGCCTTGGAGCGATACCTTAAAAAACTGGGGAACATTTCACAGCGATGCGTTGAACTTAACCCAGCTTGGCAACCTAAATAGCGAAGCCATTCGCATTATGGATCGAGCAGGTTGGCGATAAATTTGACCCTAAATAGAGTGCCACGCGGCACACCATACGGCACAGAATGACCAAACGGATCAACCGCTGGTCGATATTGACCACGCTCATTGCCCTTTTACTGACCGTCCCCCTTTGGGTGCTGGTCAGTTTTGTGTTTGAGCCAACCAATGATAACTGGGCGCATCTAAGCGATACCCTACTGCCTGAATACATCATCAACTCTTTATGGCTCATGCTTGGAGTCACAATCGGTACCTTACTGCTTGGGATTCCTACCGCGTGGCTCATTAGCCAGTACCATTTTTGGGGGCGCTCCATTTTGCACTGGGCGTTACTCTTACCCATGGCGATGCCCGCCTACATTATCGCCTACACCTACACAGGGCTTTTGGAGTTTGAAGGGCCTGTTCAATCGGCGTTAAGAACGGTCTTTGAAACACACACCGTTAACCTGTGGTTTCCTGAAATTCGTTCCTTAGGCGGCGCGATTGTTATGTTCTCATTGGTTTTATACCCTTATGTCTACTTACTGGCACGTACCTCTTTTGCCAACCAGAGCCAAAGTGTGATGCACGCCAGCCGTACCTTGGGTGCAGGGCCTTACAAAACCTTTTTTAAAGTCGCCCTACCCATTGCCCGACCTGCCATTATTGCGGGATTAACCTTAGCATTAATGGAAACCCTTGCCGATTTTGGAACGGTACAGCACTTTGGCGTACCCACATTTACCACGGGAATTTACCGCACATGGACAGGGTTTGGAGACACCACCACCACCGCACAACTCTCTATTTTACTGCTGGTGTTTGTCACCGTATTAATGGCGATTGAGTTTTGGTCACGTAAAAAAGCGCAATACTTTACGGGACACAATCAACCCCTAAATAAAACACTCCCCACCTTAACGGGTCACCAAAATTTATTGGCATTTTTTGTCTGCCTTTTGCCAATTTTATTTGGCTTTGTTGTCCCCGCATTGCAACTGCTCGATTGGTCGATCAATGTTGCCAGCACTCAATTAAATTCTGAATTTTTTGCCTTAGTTTGGAACAGCTTTAGTCTCGCTTTTATTACCGCACTGATTACCATTACGATTGCACTGTTACTGCTGTATGTAAAACGCGCACAACAACACGCCTTTATTGACAACACCGTGCGCGTAGCAGGATTGGGCTACGCCATTCCAGGCGTAGTGATTGCCGTTGCGGTGATGATTCCGTTTGCATGGTTGGACAATACCGTAGACAGTTGGGCGCGTACCCATCTCGACATTTCAACGGGGTTATTGCTCTCAGGTACATTGTTTGCGTTGGTGTTTGCTTACTGTTTTCGTTTTTTATCCGTGGCTCTGCAAAGCGTTGGCTCAGGCTTATCGCAAATTAAACCCAGCATGGACGAATCCGCCAAAACATTGGGCGCCAATAACTGGACACTTCTCAAGCGTATTCACATCCCCCTACTCAGCAGCAGCCTCATTACCGCCTTTATTTTGGTGTTTGTTGAGGTCTTAAAAGAGCTGCCCACCACTTTGATTTTAAGACCTTTTAACTTTAACACCCTCTCCGTTCGTGCCTATGAAATGGCAGCGGATGAACGACTGGCCGATGCTGGATTGCCCGCACTCCTCATAGTGATCACAGGATTAATTCCAGTCATTATTTTAAGCAAGCTCATTGGAAAACGTCATGCGTGAACTGCACATAAACCAAATTGAAAGTCGTCACCAAAACACCGTGATTTTAAACCAAATCTCTCTGCATTTAGAGGCAGGTGAAATTGGCTGTTTACTCGGCCCCAGTGGTTGTGGAAAAACCACACTGTTACGCACCATTGCAGGCTTACAGCCCATTACCCAAGGCAGCATTTGTTTAGGCGAGCAAACCGTCTCTTCAGACTGCGTGCATATCGCCACCGAATCTCGAAAGGTTGGCATGGTCTTTCAAGATTACGCCTTGTTTCCACACCTAAACATTGCCGATAACATCCGCTTTGGCATTGAAGATTTTAGCAAAAAACAGCAACAAGAGCGCATCCAAACTCTTTTAGAACTGGTGGATTTATCTGGCAAAGAAACACGCTATCCACACGAACTTTCAGGCGGGCAACAGCAACGCGTGGCACTCGCCCGCGCACTGGCGGCCAAACCGCAAATATTGTTAATGGATGAACCTTTTTCAGGGCTAGATGTAGAGTTAAGGGAGAACCTTGCCAGACAAGTGCGCGGTATATTAAAAGCCGAAGGCATTACCGCCTTAATGGTCACCCACAATCAAAATGAAGCCTTTGCCATTGCAGACAGCATTGGCGTAATGAACTCAGGTGAATTATTGCAATGGGGCAGTTCCTATACGCTATACCATCAGCCTAACCACCCGTTTGTGGCCGACTTTATTGGTCAAGGAGTTTTAATTAACGGAACGGTGTGCAGTTGCAGCCAAGTACACACGGCATTAGGCAATTTAAAAACCAATGTATGTGATGATTTTGCACCCGATGAACGCGTCTCTGTTTTGGTTAGACCTGATGATATTATTCATCACGATGAGAGTGATTGGCAATTAGAGGTGGTCAATCGAGTGTTTAGAGGCTCGCATTTTTTGTACACCTTAAAGCTCGACAACGGTGAACATGTTTTGTGTATGAGCCAGTCCCATCATGATCATGAAATTGGCTCTAAAATTGGCGTCAAATTAGAAATGGATCACGCGGTTATATTTCCCTTACAGCAAGAGAATATAGCCCAAGCTCCCAACTAAAAAAGTAAGGAGTGGCAGCTTAATTATTCGTGCAGGCTGGCAATGGTTTTATAAGCCCAAGCATTTGCCTTCATATACACGCTTGAGATAACCATCATGTCTATTTTTTCTCGCCCAGGAATGCTCAAACGGGTGTTCCCTTGCTCCAACGAACGAATGACCCAAATGGCACTGCCCATATCACCCGATTGATCAACTAACGCTAATTTAACCTCTTCTGATAAAGGAAGCTGGTCGACCACATCCACCATAGGCATTTTAAGAAAGGAGTTAAGGGTTGAAAAGAGTCCCACCATAAAGTAGCTGTCCTTAGCTTCTGGCTCTCCCATGTTTTCAGCCATTCCCTCTAAAAATTTCGCACGCACTAATGCAACAACCAATAGCTCATCAGGCACGTCTTCCATTGATGACATCATCATCATATTAACCCAGAACTTAAGGCGTTTTAGCCCCATGTAATTAACGGCTTCTTTTAACGTCTCTACCCGCTTAGGAATGCCATTTTTAGGGTGATTAATTGCACTTAATAACTTATACGTCATGCCAACATCGACACTGATCGTATCGGCTAATTGGTCAAAACTAATCTCGGGATCATTCACTTCCGCAAGCAGTTTTAAAATGGCTAATTTATTATTAGACAACTCTTTTTTAGACGAAAACACAGGATTAACAAAGAAAAATCCTTGATAATAATCCGCACCTGTTGATACATATAAATCAAACTGCTCTTCGGTTTCTAATCCAGTAATAACAACCTGTATCTTTTTTTGCTTTAAGGTTGAAATTTCAGCGGTTGCCTCTTCGACTGTAAAATCTTTGGCATTAAGCTTAACAACCTGAGTAAACCCTAATAATTTACTGCATGCATCATTAGGATGATAATCTGCAATGGCAATAGTAACATTTGACTTTCTAAGTTCTTTTAGCGTAACTAGGGCATCTGGGTTCTTTAAAACATCCGTTTCAACTTCAACAATTAGAGTACTTAAACACTCAACACAGGGCAATAAATCAAGTCTTAATAAAGGGGTGGGTGCTCTATAAAAAATATTTTTTCCACCCGTAACACTTTCAAGCCCTACCTCTTTCTGTAAATTTTCATAAAATTCTTTAGCCTGTGGCTCCCATTCGCTCGCTTTAATTTCAGGAATAAGCAATGATTCCAGTGTTAACTGGTAGGCATATAATGTTTTTTGACTGTCTAAAATAGGTTGTTTGTTTAAAAATATTTGATTTTGCATGCATCGTCCCATCAAGTAAATTGTGTATAAGGTCTCATATAAAGTCATTCGTAACTACGGCACGTTTTAATGATCCACTAAATAGTTACCTTTCGCTTTTTTTTATACGAATGAAGCATTATAGAAAATTTCTACCAAACAGAAAGGGGTAAATCCTCTATTAGCCCATTAAATTAATTGTTATCCATCATAAGTAAAAACAATGCCTAAAGCTTCATTTATTTAAAAAAAGCGTAATTATCTTTATTTAACAAGTCATTAAGCCAATTTAAAAGTACTTATATTGACATTAAGCGTTCGGACGATAAACCCGAACATTTTCAAACCCTGCATCTCTTAAATACTGTGCATGTAACTGACTCATGACCCCTTTCTCACAATACAACAGATACTCTTTGGTTTGATCTAACCCTTTAAACTGATGATTGAGTTCGTAAAAAGGAATGACCTCCACACGCTCCAATGCCAATGGAGACCCCGAAACTTCCTCCTCTCGACGAATATCAATGACCGTTAAATTAGGCGTAAGTTTCGATAAAACCTCAACTGACTCAGCCGCATTTACATCATCAATAATGGTATGTACAGGAATACTTATCGCTTGTTCCACCGCCAAATCCAATACCGCATAGTCAAAACGAACGGCCTCTTTTTCCATGCGTTTAAAAGAACCATTAATCACTGGGTTTTTAGAAATCACACCGCAATACTCTGGCATACTTTCTGCAAAATGTCGTGTGCCAATATCACTGGCAATGCCCATAATTTCAGGTTTATTCATCATCGCCAAAGGACGCAAGACTAATTTATCCGTTGCTTGATCAATGACCGCTAAATTTCGCAACGTTTGACTGCTCACTTGCGCGACACTCTCTCCCGTCACCAACGCATCAATACCCATCTCATCGGCTATTTTTTCAGATGCCATTAACATTAAACGTTTTAGGGTTACCCCCATATAACTCTCATGGGTTGAACGAAAAATTTCTGTCACAATATTTTCAAACGGAACGGTCACAAACGAAACACGGTGCGAAGCGCCAAACTGCGCCCATAGATACAACGCAACCTGCTTCACTCCTATTTCATGCGCTGCCCCGCCTAAATTGAAAAAGATAAAATGGGTTTTTACCCCCCGCTTCATCGTCAAATAACTCGCCACGGTTGAATCAAAACCACCCGACATTAAGGAGAGCAACTCACCTTGTGAACCCATTGGAAAACCACCCAGTCCCACTCTACGCTTTGTAATTACATTTAAGGTTTTTTGGTGTAGCTCAAACTCAACCTTCACTTCTGGGGTATGCAAATCCACTTTTCGAGGATTGCCATGCTGATAAAAATAAGACCCTACAAAACGCTCCAGTTCAAACGAAGTGGTCTCATGGGTTCCCGTTCTTTTTGCACGAACCACAAACGACTTTCCTTTTACGCTTGCCAACGAATGCTCGGCGACTTTTTCAGCAATCAACATCAAATCCTCTCCCGTTTCATACTGAACAACTTCCAAAAACTGTTCAATACCTGGTGTTTTGCTTAGCACCCCTCTTACCGCATCATTTAACGAATCATCCGCTTGAATTTCTATTTTATCCCAAAATCGTTTCACCAAAATTTGATCATCAATACGGTGCAACAGCGTCCGCAAATTATCATTCAACTGACTAATCATCTTCTTTTTAACGAGTGCGCCTTTAATCATAATCTCTGGAAATAACTTAACGATAAATCTCATATAAAACTCTTTTTAGTTCAGAACTTGTCCACCTCACTGTCTAAAACAAACTAATACCAAGTTAATCAAAGATTATAGGGGGGGGGGGGGAATTTTTTAAAACGCAA
>JAMOLY010000211.1 GCA_027068835.1 Thiomicrorhabdus sp.
GCATTCACTTTTTACGTCGTAACCACTGGACAGAACAACACGACCAGTGGATTACACAGTTTTTTTCCGAATCCTTGCAACCTGTTTTAAGTGCCGTTGGACTGGATCCTTCACACCCTTTTCCAAGGGTGTTAAATAAAAGCCTAAATTTTATCGTCTCACTTGAAGGTAAAGATGCCTTTGGACGTTCTAACGGTCTTGCCATCGTGCCTGTTCCTCGCTCACTGCCTCGTGTTATCAAGCTCCCCCCCGAAGCCACAGAGGGAGAAAATGATTTTGTCTTTCTCTCCTCTATTTTGCACGCCAATGTTTCCCGTTTATTTCCCGGCATGACCGTCACAGGCTGTTATCAATTTAGAGTCACCCGTAATACAAACTTAGTGATTGATGAAGAGGAAGTGGAGGATTTAATGAGTGCACTTCGTGGGGAACTTTCAGGCCGTCAATACGGTGGCAGTATTCGATTGGAAGTCGCTGATAACTGTCCACGTAACATTATTGACTATCTACAAGATCGTTTTCAACTCGATGAAAATGCGCTTTTTCAAGTCAATGGCCCAGTTAACCTTCACCGCTTAAATGCTGTACCCGACATGGCAAATCGTTCCGATTTGTTGTTTCCACCCTACGCCCCTAAAAAGATGAATACCAAGCGTAAATCCAAAAATCCATTTAAACTGTTTAAACGCCAAGACAGCACCGAAACGCTGTTTGATAAAATTCGTGCAAAAGATATTTTACTGCACCACCCGTACGATGCCTTTACCCCTGTAATTGATTTTTTACAACAAGCCGCCACCAATCCAAATGTACTCGCGATTCGTATGACCCTATACCGAACAGGCGAAAATTCTAAGATCATTAAAGCCTTAGAACGTGCCGCCCAAAATGGTAAAGAGGTGACCGCAGTGGTTGAGCTACGTGCCCGTTTTGATGAAGACAATAATATAATTCAAGCCATGCGCCTACAAGATGCAGGCGTACATGTGGTGTACGGGGTGGTCGGCTACAAAACCCATGCGAAGATGATTTTAGTGATTCGACGAGAGGGGGATAAAATTCAACGTTATACCCACTTAGGAACAGGAAATTATCACCACATTACCACTCGCTTCTATACCGACTTTGGTCTGCTCACTGCTAACCCCGAAATTGGCAATGATGCCTCTAAAATTTTTCAGCAATTGACCAGTTTAGGGGACACCAAAAATTTAGATGTTCTGCTGCAATCCCCCTTTACCTTGCGCACGAGCATGATTGAAAAAATTCAACGTGAAGCCGATAATGCCCGTCAGGGAAAACCCGCCCGTATTATCGCTAAAATGAATGGACTGGAAGAGGTGACCATTATTGATGCTCTCTACGAAGCCTCACAGGCGGGGGTTAAAATTGACCTCATTGTTCGAGGAATTTGCAGTTTACGACCTGGCGTTTCTGGTGTATCGGATAATATTACCGTCACCTCCATTATTGGGCGTTTTTTGGAGCATCACCGAATTTACTACTTTTTAAATTCCGATAACAAAGCAGAGCTGTATGGCTCCAGTGCCGACTGGATGAGACGTAATTTATGGGCGCGTGTGGAGACCTGTTTTCCACTCACGGATCCCGACTGTTTTCGACAAGTATATGACGAGGGACTCGCCGTCTACTTAAAAGACAATACAGGCGCATGGCTTCTACAGCCAGATGGAAGCTACGTGAAAAAACAAGATAACCTCCCCCCCTTTAATGCACAGCAAGCCCTTATTGACACCTATACTCGTACAAAGCAGAAATAATATGGCCAAAAAAATAAACGATACCGCAGATGCTTCGGCAACCGACAACCTAGATCAGTCACTTTATGCCGCCATTGATTTAGGTTCCAACAGCTTTCACATGATTATTGCCCGAGAAACCCACGGACAATTTCAAGTGATCGACAAGCACAAAGAGATGATTCGCCTTCGCACCGGTCTTGATAAAGAAGGCAATCTCACCGACAAAGCCTTTCAGGCAGGAATTGATTGCTTAGAACGCTTTGGACAGCGTCTAAAGGGCATTCCAAACAAAAACATCCGTGCCGTTGGAACCAATACCTTACGTAATGCCAAAAACAGTCAAAAATTTTTAAAGCAAGGCAAACAAGCGCTTGGGTGCAGCATTAAAATTATTTCAGGCCAAGAGGAAGCGCGTCTTATCTACCTAGGTGTCTCCCACGGACTGCCCGCTGGTGATGAACAACGATTAGTGATGGACATTGGTGGAGGAAGTACCGAATACATCATTGGAAAGCACGCTGAAAACAGTCACCTTAGTAGTACCGAAATGGGGTGTATTAGCATCACACAAGCCTTTTTTTCCAAAGGAAATGTAACCGAACAAAACATGAATGCAGCCATTGCGCACTGCCGTCAAATTCTTCGCCCCCACCGTAGTAAATTAAACAAAAAAGGCTGGGATACCGCCATTGGTGCATCGGGTTCCATTAAAGCCATTGGACAAATTATTGAAGAAAACAACTGGAGTGAATCAGGCATCACGCTAAAGAGTATGCAGAAGCTCAATCAAAAACTCATTGACTCCAAATCTATTCATTCCATCAAACTGACCGGCTTAAAAGAGGAGCGTCGTCCCGTTTTTTTAGGCGGTTTAGCCATTTTAATTGCCACCTTTATTGAGCTCAACATTGAACAAATGCAGGTCTCGGTCAATGCCTTACGAGAGGGGTTAATTCTTGACACTTTAGGGCGAGTTTACGCGGAAGACGTTCGTGAAATCAGTATTCAGGCCATGCAACGTTGGATGAGTGTCGACACACAACAAGCCGACTACATACTCACTACCGCGAATGCACTCTACAAACAAGCCAATAAAACATGGAATCTACAAACACTCGATTATGATTTTAAGTGCTTACTTAAATGGGCGACCATGTTGCATGAAACGGGTATCGCCATTAGCTATAAACGCTACCAACATCACAGTGCCTACTTAGTTTCTCAATCTGACATGCCTGGCTTTGACCAGCAAGAAAAACAGATGTTAAGCGCCTTAATGCTCAACCATCGAGGCAAGCTAGACATGAGCGTTTACAACGATATGGATGAGAGCATTGCACAAAGCCTAATTTATCTAACCCTCCTACTTAGGCTGGCGGTTCGCATTCACCGTGGACGAGACCTTGAGAGTATTAAACCAACACTTTCCATAAAAAAAGACAATGAAATTCACATTGAATTTGAAAACGAGTGGCTGGCATCCCACCCACTGACTCAACTCGATTTAGAAACCGAAGCGAAACATTTAAATGCCATCAACTTTACACTTAAATGCCAATGACATAACGGCTTCAACACATCAAAATCTAGGTTGAGCGTTATCGCATCCCTTCAATAAGAACCGTTAACCAAGGCGCGGTGGCCAAGATCGTCACCGCAGACATCAAGCCCGCCATTAAACCAATCCCAATTTGAGGCAATAAATTATTCTGCTTTAGCTCAACATTCGACATTTGACGCTCTATCGAACCAAAAAGGTCAACCTGATTTTTTAACAGGCTGTTCAGCGTGCGAATTTGCTTAAACAAAAGTTGTTGCTCTTTCTCAATCATCTCTTGCGATTTTTTAGACGCGGCATCAATATTTTTTATTTGATTTGCCAACAGACCAATTGAAGAGTCCATTTGCTTAACCAAGCTCTCTATTGCAATCTTATCCTCCTTTAGCCATTCAAAATCGGGGGTAATCATGTCCGACATATCAATGTCATTCATCTGGTGTCCACCACCAATATTTCCTCCCCCCTTGCCTTGTTGACGACGCATGGCTTGCTCTAATAATACACTTTTAGAGCCTAACGGCTCCACTTTTCGTAAGTCAATCGCCACTTTTTAAACCCTCTTAATGTTCCTGTCAAACTGGCAGTGCCAATTAATTGACGCTTTAATCCGCTATAATACATAGCACGCATATAACATGCCAAATAAGGACTTTTAACCACATGAAATACATAGGTGCTCATGTTTCCGCCGCAGGGGGGGTTGAAAATGCACCCATTCGTGCGCATGAAATCGGTGCAACCGCATTTGCATTTTTTACTAAAAACCAACGTCAATGGCAGGCAAAACCATTAACCGAGCACAGTATTGAGCAATTTAAGCTCAACTGCGAAACCTATGGCTACCAACCGCATCAAATTTTGCCTCACGACAGCTATCTTATCAACTTAGGGCATCCTAATCCTGAAAAGCGTCAAAAATCATTGGATGCTTTTATTGATGAACTGCAACGCTGCGAGCAACTCGGGCTCACCCTTTTAAATTTTCACCCTGGTAGCCATTTGCGTGAAATAACTGAAACACAATGCCTAGAGTTCATTGCCGAAGCCATCAATACCGCGCTCAATCAAACGCAGAGTGTTACCGCCGTCATTGAAAATACCGCAGGACAAGGCTCTAATTTAGGCTATCAACATGAACAACTCGCCTATTTAATTGATCGAGTAGAAGACAAAACTCGAATTGGAGTCTGCATTGATACTTGCCATGCCTATGCCGCAGGGTACGACTTAAAAAATGACTACCAAGGTGTGTTCAAAAATTTTAGTGACGTAGTAGGGTTTCAATACCTAAAAGGAATACACTTAAATGATTCCAAAGCCGTACTTGGGCAAAAATTGGATCGTCATCACAGCCTTGGCGAAGGCGAAATCGGCTGGGCGTGTTTTAAGCAGCTCATGGCAGACCCACGAATTGACAACATCCCCATGACCTTAGAAACCATTGATATGAGTATTTGGCCACAGGAAATTCAGCAGCTCAAAAACTTTATCCCCCCTATTAAAGAAGGATTCGGGCGAGTAAAAAAGCTTGCTGTCTTTAATTCGGTTAGAGTAAGATATTACCCTCTCTCAAAAATAAAACATCTACTTCTAATGAATAAAAACCAATTTATCGAATTCGTCATGCAAACAGGTGTCTTAAAGCTTGGCGAATTCACGCTTAAATCAGGACGCGTTAGCCCCTATTTTTTTAACGCGGGTCTATTTAATACAGGCGGGCAACTCGCCACGCTTGCCACAGGCTATGCACAGGCCATTCACGAATCCAACCTCTCTTTTGACGTACTTTTTGGCCCTGCCTACAAAGGCATTCCCCTAGCCGCAACCACCAGCGTAGCCCTTGCTACAGAATTCTCGCAAGACAAACCCTATGCGTTTAACCGCAAAGAAGCGAAAAATCATGGCGAAGGCGGTAGCATTGTTGGGCATGAATTAACAGGGAAAGTGTTAATTATTGACGATGTCATCACGGCAGGTACCGCCATACGTGAAGCCATCGAAATTATCACTCAAAATGACGCTAAGCCCGCAGGTGTCGTGATTGCACTGGATCGAATGGAAAAAGGGAACGGCGAGCTTTCGGCCATTCAAGAAGTAGAAAAAGAGTTTGGTATTCCCGTTAAAAGTATTATTACCTTAAATGACATTATTGATTATCTTGCACAATCTGATGCCGCATCAAGCCAACAATATTTAAATGCGATGAAAACGTATCGTTCAAAATATGGAATTGATTGATGACTTACCCCAACTTATACAAATATTTGATTTGGTAGAGAGAAAATAAATGGCGGCTAAACTGCGTGAGCTCATGCTATTAAGACATTCAAAGTCTGAATGGAAAAACAGTGAATTAACCGACATTGAACGCCCTCTTTCAGATCGAGGCAAAAAAAATGCGTCTAAAATGGGACGCTGGCTAAAAGAACAGGACCTCATCCCCGACTTAATTTTAGTTTCTCCCGCCAAAAGAACACAGCAAACCTTACGACGAGTATGCAGTGACTTTTCGGTCAACAGCATTACCGTTGACGCGCTCTACCTTGCCGACCTTAATACACTACTCAAAGTATTATCAGAGGCTCCATCGGCTGAACGGATTATGATTATTGGGCATAATCCAGGACTTGAAATGCTTTTTGCATTTTTAAATCGTGAAAACACTCCCTACTCTGAAAACGCAGAACCCGTCACATTATTTCCAACCACCTCACTCGCACATTTTATATTGCCTCAAGCTTGGCACTCACTCGAACAAGGCGATGGCAAACTTATTCAATTTGTTCGACCAAAAGATATTTAAAAAAATCTTAAAACGTGTAATTTACCCCCCTAAGCGAAGTAAATAACATCGCTTTAACGACCCATCCCTATTAAATTTACACACAAATTCCAAACACCACCTTAAAAATATGCTATTATTTGCGGAAATATAACTTAATCAGGAAGAATTACTTATGAAAACTAAACTACTCCCCCTTATTGCTGTACTATCCGCAGTTTCTTTTACTGCTCAAGCAAATGATTCCAGCAATACCGACGCTTATGTGACCGACACTTACGGTAATATCGTTAAAGACGTTTGGGGTGAGTGCACTCGCTCTATCAACTGGACTCCAGAAACCGCGATTGCGAGCTGTGAAAAAAATAACGTCGAAGCCAATACAGCAACGACCGAAACAGCATCTGACGTTGCTACAGCGACCACCGCTTCCGTAGCCGTAGTAAACAATGATATTAAAGACAACGGATTACGTGGCTATGCGATTGACTCTGATGACGATGTAGTTCGTGATTCTTGGGGCGCTTGTGTTCGTACCATTGAGTGGACAACTGAAAATGAAATCGCTCGTTGTGAAGGTAAAGAAGAAGTTGTTGAAGTGCCAGTCGTTGCTCCTCCTGTCGCAGTAGCTCCCATTGTTGCACCAGCAGTCGTACCTGCACCCGTAAAACAGGCTCCAATCCCTACTGTTGCTGCATTTCGTGGGTTCTTTGATACAAACTCAGCAACCCTTAAGCATTCGGCGCACGAAGAGCTTGATACCTATGCAAAATTTATGAAAGCGCAACCAAACAGCAAAGTAAAAATCACAGGGCACACCGATTCTCGCGGAACAGCCAGTTATAACCAGTCACTTTCTGAAAAACGTGCCAATGCAGTAAAAGCATACCTTGTTAATAAAGGAATCTCTGCCAACCGCATGGAAACTCATGGTGCAGGTGAAACCAATCCAACGGCTGATAACAGTACACGTGAAGGTCGTGCACATAACCGTCGAGTTGATGTCGAGTTAGTTAAATAAATACTGACTAAACAAGACCAAATAAAAACCCCCTGTCACTCACTTGAGTGACAGGGGGTTTTTGTTTACATCAATAAAAAACCAAACCCATCTAAACTTTTTTTAAAACCCTCCCCCACTAATTTCATTATAAACATGTCTTGCATTATTTTCGGCCGCTTGATCAAACAC
>JAMOLY010000212.1 GCA_027068835.1 Thiomicrorhabdus sp.
TACAACCAACACATTTATCATCAGCAACCAACTTTGCTCCTGTTACCATATCGATGGTAATCGCATCAACAGGGCAAGTTCGCTGACACCAGGCCTCATCACATTGTGTGCAAGTATAAGGTGCGAAACGCCCTTCTTCATGGAAAGTAAAAACCTTGATGAGCGAACGTGACGGATTAAATTCTCCCAGCTTCTCGTAGGAACAAGCCATTTCACATTGCAGACACCCCGTACATTTAGCGGGATCAAGATGTAGCGACTTTTGCATTTTGTAAACTCCTTAGCAGTTAGTTCAACTCTGTTTTTATTATCTATACAAGTGTAGAAGAAAAACCTAAAAAGTGTAAGGTCAATTAAGAAAATTATAACAAAACTGCAAAAACAGGCTTTTAAATAATAAATTTAAGAGACTCTATTATCGACCTCCTAGCAGACGATCTTGTAAGTCACTCAATTCATCCCAAGCCCCCTTATTGGCTAACTCTGCTTGTTGTGGCCAAGTCGTTGGATTGTGCATTTTATAGCGTGAACCTGCTTCGTTAAGCAATGCCTTGAGATCATCATATTGGGAAGTACTTAGTTTTGAGAAGGTTGTGATACCTCCCACTTTAAGTATTTCTTCAATTTTTGGGCCAATACCTTCGATCTTTTTTAGATTATCCTCCGTATCTGATATAGATTTTTGTGATTTTGATGACGAAGATTTATCGGTATTCATCGTCTTTTTAGTAATTACTGGAACTGGCGAAACTGCCGAAGATTTAGCATCCATCAAAGGCTGAGAACCTGCGCTCTTGCTAGAAACAGAATCACTAACAACCAAATGTTCCGCTATCAGTTCTGTTAAACCTAATACAGGAATCTCCATATTATTGGCATCAAGCCCATCTTCAAGAACGGTTCGGCAGTTAGAACAAGCAGTCACAACTGTTTCAACATTTAACTCATCAAGTTGTGACTTTTTACGATTAAAAACCTTAATTCTTATTTCTTCAGCTCGCTCAATAGCACTCACGCCACCGCCACCGCCACAACACCAGTTCATTCGGCCATGTTCTTTCATGACAACGATATTTTCAGCAACTGAGGCGAGTAGCTCTTGGGGCTGAGCATCAACACCACCTCTACGTACAAGCTGACAAGGGTCATGAAATGTTAACTTTGATGTTTCCATACCCGAAAGCTTTAAGCGTCCATCATGGTATAACTCATCAAGTAATTCGAGAATATGAACAACACCAAACTTGTAGCCTCTACCAATAAAGTTTGGGCCATTCCAACGTATAGCAGAATAAGCATGCCCGCACTCTGGGCTGACTATATATTTTACTTTTAACTTTTCTGCCGCTGCAACAATTCTTTCTATTAGTTCAGCCGCTATTTTATTATCTCCCAGCTGTAGACCTGAATTTGTGGCTTCAAATGCCTCTGATGAAATAGTCCAAGTCACTCCAGCATGATGAAAAATACGTGTCAAAGCAGCTATGTATTCGGGGAATGTAACAATCTCATTAGCAGAGATAGTTGTCATGTAGTCAACACCTTCCACATCGATAGGTACTGTAAGTCCTGTATCCGCTTCTATATGTTTAATATGTGCTTTTAATGCGGGCAAAATATTGCCCATTGGGCTGCCAAACTCAATCGCTCGATCTGCTGCCGCAACCAGACTCTGAGGAGAGTATCCCGATGCCTCTAAGCCCTGTTTCACCCTATAAATCATATCGGCCACATCAATACCAACGGGACAAACCATGCTACAACGCCCGCACATGGAACAACCGTCATACACCAATTCTTCCCAGCTGGATAAATCTTCTTCGCACAAAGATTTCGTCAACCCCAGCTTTTTAGAGAACTTACCCCAAAAGGTAAACTCCTCTTTCCAGACTTTACGTAAAGGCTCCGTCTTATAAATAGGTGTGTAACGAGGATCTTGGGTCTCAGTATAAAATAAACACGATTCTGCACAAATCCCACAATTCACACAGCTAGAAAAGAACGCATTTACTTTAGAGTCTATTTGTCCACGTAGTGCTTCTACACCACGTTCTAGTCTTTCACTCATAGCAACCACCCCTTAGCTCTTCCAGAGTAATTCTAATCCTGCAATCACTCTTTTGCAGTATGAATAATTTATTCACCATTATTGAAAGCATCATGATTTTATCCCCCTTCGACCAAACCAAGCACCCGTAAAAGCGCGACTAGGCACAAAAGTAAAGGCGTGCATCAAACTACTAAAGGGGAAATATATTAGAAAAATTTCAACAGAAAACCGGTGTAACAAGCGAAGTTCACTAAACTCTTCCAGTAATGCCAAACATCCTGTTAACATCACGATAAAAGTAATGATCGATGCCAAATAGTCACCTGTACTAGAAATCAAACGAGTCACTTGATGCATAAGCCGATGTAGAAATAACAACAACAAGCCTAGAAATGCCACTTGAGCGGCTACAATAAAGCCCCAGTGCGGCAAAGTTATCCACGAAAAGCCTAGAAAGTTCTCATCTAAGAACCTCACATGAGGAGCGGCAAAGAATAAAAGTGCAAACAAGCCAAGATGAAATAAGTAGCCTGCAATAATCTGTAATTTGATATGTGAAGCCATACCCTTATCAGGAATAAATCGACTAAATATTGTCCTTATCGCCCCAGGCACTGAAGAGCCTCGCGCAACAGACAAATCGCTTTTCTTCTTCCCTACTATAAGACTTAGTATCTTCCAAATTATACCAATAGCAAAAACAGCCTGAGAGAAATACCACAAAGGGCCGTCAATGAAGTTTGCGATCATTGGTATACCCCTTCCTTCCTAGACTCAGAAGAACTCATTTCCTCCACATGTGCATCCACATCTAAAGCTTTATTAGCAACAGTAGTTTCTTCGTACCAACGAGAGTGGTGATATTTCGCCCAATTCTCATCTACATTACCATCTTTCATTGCATCCATTGTCCCTTCTATCGTCACTACCATCCATACATGAGCAAATGCAATAGCTATTAATAAAAGGGCTGCAATGGCGTGTATAGCAATTGCCAACTGGGTATAAGCCTCCGTTTGCTCATAATACGGGAAGAGCAATAACAGACCTGTGATCGATAACACTACTCCGAGCCAGATTGTAAACCAAAATAGTAGCTTTTCTCCTGCATTGAAAAAGCCAATTTTTAAATGTTTCTTACTAAGTAATCCTCCTAATGAAAACAACCATTTTATATCGCCTTTCGCAGGCCAATTGTGTTGAATAAAATAAATCAACATAAGAAGCAAGGAGACAATCACTAAAGGTCCAAATACATTATGGCTTTCTTTACTAGCCGATGCCACAAATGCAAAACCATCCAAACCTAAAACAGGTATCGCCACTAATCGACCAAATAAAAGTAGCAGACCTGTCAATGCCATAAATCCAATTAAAATAACCATGAACCAATGACTAACACGTTGCATGGTAGACAGGCGAGAAACTGATTTGCCACTTCTTCCATTTGGTATTTTCACTTTCTTTATTACAACATATAAAAAAAACAAAAAACCAACGACACTTACTAAAAAATATCCACCGTATGGCAAAAGCCAATTCTGCCTAAACTTACGCCACTCCTGCCCTTTAACATTTATGAAAGTATTTGCTCCCAAGCTCTTTATTTGACTAGTACTCGACATACCTTTTGAGCCACCAAAATCTCTATTGCGCACAGCACGCCATAGATCGGTTGCAGGACTTTTTACTCCTAATTGATGGGTGGCAGTATTGCTGTTACCCAACTTCCCTTCTGCTGCAAAAACCGGAGAAAACGAAAGCATTGCAAATATTATTACTATAAAACACACAAGTAATGATAAATTCACATTAAGGGAAGTTATTGTTTTTGATGACCGCTTCAGTGCATCCATGTATTTTTCTCCATTCTAAAAAAGAGAAGGCCTTTGTCACACAGATAACAAAAATAACTATCCAACAAAGGCCCCATATAAAATGTACTACCCCTCCCGCTAGACAGGAGAGTCACAGAAAGGAAGTACAAGATCCTAACTAGGAGGCAAGATTTGTGTAGCTGTTTACAACGAAGATGATATACATAAATCACCTTTACCATGTACAGCTTATTTTGTTGCCTTGCCAGTAAGGTCAGGTGAAGAGCCTAAGAAGTCCTTCTGAATCCGTACATTAGAAGCTAGGGTAGACATACTTCTATTGATAACACGCTGGCGGTAAATATCAGACACCACATTCGCATCGCCTGCTAACAGAGCCTTTGTTGCACACATTTCTGCACACAAGGGTAACTTTCCTTCTGCAAGGCGATTAGCGCCGTATTTTTGGTATTCCTCGGCACTGCCTGTTTCTTCAGGGCCGCCCGCACAGAAAGTACATTTATCCATTTTCCCTTTTGAAGAAAATGCCCCAGACTCAGGAAATTGAGGTGCTCCGAATGGACAAGCATACGAACAGTAACCACAACCGATACAAATATCTTTATCATGAAGTACTATTCCATTATCCGTTGTGTAGAAACAATCGACAGGACAAACTGCTGCACACGGTGCATCTGAACAATGCATACAGGCCACAGACAATGAACGCTCACCTGGCTCTCCATCCTTAACTGTAACAACTCGGCGTCTATTTACCCCCCAAGGTACATCATTCTCATTTTTACAAGCCGTGACACAACCATTACATTCAATACAGCGCTCTGAGTCGCAATAAAACTTCACATTAGCCATTTTCTATCTCCTCGTTTACGCTTTTGTTATCTTGCACAGGCTACATTTCGTTTCCTGCATCTGTGTTACGGAATCATAACCATAGGTCATGGCGGTATTGATAGCCTCCCCCAATATGTAAGGTTCAGCTCCTTTAGGATATTTATCACGCAAATCTTTGCCTTGAAAATGCCCTCCAAAGTGAAAGGGTGAGAAGGCTACGCCTGAATCTACTCGACGTGTCACCTGAGCTTTGATTTTTATCTTGGCACCTTCGGGAGTTTCCAACCAAACATCGTTGCCATCTCTTATACCTGCATTGTTTGCATCACGTGGATGAATCTCAACGAACATATCTTGTTGTAATTCTGCCAGCCAAGCGTTGGAACGTGTCTCGTCACCACCACCTTCATACTCCACTAGACGACCGGATGTAAGAATAATGGGGAAGTCTTTCGAGTAATCTTTCGCCTGAATCGATGCATAACGCGTTGGCAAACGCCAGAATGATTTTCGATCTTCATAGGTTGGGTACTTCTCTACTAAGTCACGACGACTGGTATAAAGTGGTTCACGATGGATTGGAATTGGATCAGGGAACGTCCAAACATTTACACGAGCCTTAGCATTTCCAAATGGCGCACACCCGTGCTTAATTGCCACTCGCTGAATACCACCTGATAGGTCGGTCTTCCAGTTTTTGCCTTCTGCTGCTTTCTTTTCATCGGCAGTTAGATCATCCCACCAACCAAGTTTTTTGAGCATATCTGCTTTAAATTCTGGATAACCATCTTTGATTTCAGAACCTGCTGAATAGAAACCTTCCGCCAATAAATTAACGCCATTACGTTCCACGCCAAATCTCGCACGAAATGTTAAACCTCCCTCAGCAACGGAGGTACTACCATCGTATAAATTTGGCGTACCAGGATGTTTCATTTCTGGTGTGCCCCAACAAGGCCATGGCAATCCATAAAACTCACCATCACAAGCTCCGCCTTCTGCTTTCAAACTTGTAAAATCAAAATCACCCCAATTAGCTTGTTGCTTCTTTAAGCGCTCAGGGCTTTGACCTGTATAGCCAATTGTCCACATACCTCGATTAATTTCACGCAGAATATCTTCAACGACTGGCTCATCATTTTTAACTTCTATATGTTTAGTGAGTTGATCGGCAATTCCCAATTTTTTTGCCAACTTATACATAATCGTATGATCAGGAAGTGATTCAAACAGCGGATCCATAACCTTGTCTCGCCACTGGAATGAACGGTTTGATGCCGTCACTGAACCATAAGTTTCCATTTGAGTTGCCGCGGGCAACAGATAAACGCCATCTTTACGATCACTCATTACCGCAGAAACAGTTGGGTAGGGATCAACAATCACCATCATGTCTAACTTTTCCATGGCCTTTTTCATTTCAGTACCACGGGTTTGACTGTTAGGTGCATGACCCCAAAAAATCATGGCACGAAGATTATCTTTTTGTCCTATATTTTTTTTGTCTTCTAAAACACCATCGATCCAACGAGAAACAGGAATACCTTTAGTGTTCATTACATGAACATCTTTGTCACCCTTCTTCTCATAACTACCTCCATCAAATTGACCTTTTATCCAGTCAAAATCCAAGTCCCAAACTCTTGCCCAGTGCTTCCACGAACCTGGTTTAAGCCCGTAATATCCTGGCAATGTATTTGCCAATACGCCTAAATCTGTCGCGCCTTGTACATTATCGTGGCCACGGAAAATATTTGCACCACCACCTGAAACACCCATATTCCCTAATGCTAATTGGAAGGTACAGTAAGCGCGAGTGTTGTTATTACCGATGGTGTGTTGTGTCCCACCCATACACCAAATAAAAGTACCTGGGCGGTTTTGTGCCATGGCTTTCGCAGCACCTTGTACTTTATGCTCTGGCACACCTGTTACACGTTCAACTTCAGCTGGATCCCATTTAGCAACTTCTTGCATGACTTCTTCCATGCCGTAAACACGTTGTTTAATAAAGGACTTATCTTCCCAGCCATTTTTAAATATATGCCACATCATGCCCCAAATAATCGGTACATCCGTACCAGGACGAATCTTCAAAAAGTGATCCGCGTGTGCCGCTGTGCGGGTAAAGCGAGGGTCGATAACAATAATAGGCGCGTTATTTTCTTCTTTTGCTTTCATAATATGTAGTAGCGAAACAGGATGCGCTTCTGCGGGGTTTGAACCAATCAGCAATACTGCTTTTGAATTGTGAATATCATTATAGGAGTTAGTCATCGCACCATAACCCCAAGTATTTGCCACACCTGCAACCGTGGTTGAGTGGCAAATACGTGCCTGATGATCTACATTATTTGTGCCCCACATTCCTGCCATTTTACGAAATAAATAGGCTTGTTCATTACTGTGTTTTGCAGAACCTAACCAGTAAACCGAATCTGGCCCTGATTCTTTACGAATACTTAAAAATTTGTCACCAATTTCATTAATCGCTTGATCCCATGAGATTTTCTTCCACTTACCATCTACTAATTTTGTTGGATGTTTTAGACGACGCTCTCCATGACCATGCTCACGAATCGCCGCACCTTTGGCACAATGCGCGCCTTTATTGAAAGGATGATCCAAAGCAGGTTCTTGACCTGTCCACACACCATTCTCAACTTCAGCTATAACACCGCAACCTACCGAACAATGCGTACAAATAGTTTTGACACGCTTGATATTGCCTTTGGCTGTCTCTGCTGCCTCAGCTTTCTTCATCATTCCGGGCGCTAATGTTGTGCCAAGTGCCGCACCACCTGCCATCAACGTAGAGCTGCGTAAAAATTGACGCCTAGATAGCGCCTCTCCTGCCGCTCTTTGTGCAGTTCCTTTTTTATCAATAAACGAGCTATCGATAACCTTATTAGATGTTTTGGTCAGTTTCATTATCAATCTACTCCCTTATAAAGCGGCTGATTTATAGTAATCAACAATATGTTGTGTAAGTTGATAGCCTTCTTCTTTTTTCACTACCTTAACTTCAGTATTTGTTGCTGCAGCTACCACATTAGGAGTAATTGCAATAGCTACTGTACTAGCGCCAATAGCCGCACTTACCGTTAAAAACTTTCTACGAGTAAGCTTTGACTCAGCGTACTGTTTTAATTCTTTCATTTTATTTCTCCCTTATGGCATAAATTTATAGAGATCGTCATAGCGACTCTTTTGTGACAACTACACTAATAAATACTGCTTTTCAAAATTCAAAAATGCTGACCCAAATCGTCCAACTGCACGATAAAAAACAGCGGATTCTGCCTCTGATAAATCATCAAAAAACCGATCCATCCACGGGCTTATGTGTTTTTCAAAAAATATGGTTTGTATTTCTTGACTCGCTACACTATCCAAAATTAGCAAAGACATAACCTCACACAACGCAGCGACATGATCTTCAGGTTCTACAACTGCTTCATCTCGCTCAAAACCTAATAGCTTTAAGTCATCTCGTAAAATACTCAAAGGCTTTTCCATTAAATAACCAGTGAGATACCAAGAGCCATACGGTACTAATTCTCCGCGACCTAATCCAATAAAAAGATCGTGATACTCATCATCAATCGCTGATAACTCACTTGATTTTGCCGCCAAGCCCAATGTAGACATCGATAGCAACATTTCATCTTCATCGACTGCAACATCTGAAAAATTTGCTACATGTTCAAGCACTTCATTCGTAGGGACTTTACGTAATAACGCTGCCACAATGCTGTAAGCAGAAGCCCTATATAATTGCTCTTGATTAGATTTCTCATTGTCTAGCCCTTTATCATCAATATCATTACTCATCAACTCCACCCCAGCTGACAAGCTGCTTCTCGCTGAAAATTCAGATGGAAAGGGAATGTTTTTTTCGTTAACAGATGATTGGGCTTGCAGTGACATAATCTTCCTTTTCTAATGTAATAAATAAAGCAACGAGCGTGCCAGTCTTTAAGAAAGAGAAATGACAATAAGGGAGTGATTTGACCAAGGCTTTTGACGTTATTACCCAATTTTGCGAGATACAGAATGTCCCACTGCAAAAAAGAACAGCCAAAAAGAGTCAAAAAGACTACTTTTGGTCTTTTTATATTTACCACCCCCCCTCTTTTTACGCATTTTATGCGCTCTAACGGGTTGTCGTCACTATGCTCCAACATGGTTTCGCTACGCTCAGCTTTATGATTTGTGTTTCTAAAAATCAATTTCAAATGCGCTAAACAACTAAAAATCAACATCTGGATCCTCCATCATGTCTCTAACACGGCAGTCATCACACATTTTCAGTCGGCTTTTTGAGCGCTCATCTGCAAACATCGAATGCCCTGAAAGTTTGGTAAGAATGGTGGTAATACCAGATTTTGTGGCAAACGGTTTTCCGCAAGCGATACAACAAAAGGGTTCCTCTTCATTTAATACACGAAGTTTTTTACGTTCTTTAAAATCAAGGATTAGTCGAGGTGTAGTGCTTATCGCGCTTTCTGGGCAAGTATTGGTGCAGACATTACATTGCAAACAGTTTGCTTCAACCAAACTCAACATGGGTTTTTCACTACTGTCTTGCAAAGCATTCGCAGGGCAAGCACTGACACACGCCATACATAAGGTACATTTATCTTTATCAATAATGACATCACCGAAGATAGAACCCGCAGGTAATTGCACCATTGACTCAACACTTTCTGACTTTGCAACTAGGTGATCCAATGCCATATAAAAGGATTGGCGCTTACCTGTAATCGGCGCATGTGTTGCCAAATCAAATTTTGGCATGCGCTTGCTCGTAATTAGCTCGCTCGGGTCTGTAATAATGAGCACTGCACTTGCTGGATAATTTGCCGCTTTCAAGATACTTTGCGTCATTTCTAAATGTAAATCCAAGGCATCACGTGATGATCGAGGCATCTTATTAAGATCAAATAAACGCACCGACCTTGCACCCCACGCCAACGCGGATAGCCAAATTTCGGGGCCAACACTTGCGACTTCCTCTACTGCAATGACTAAAGCAGCAGGTAAAATTTGCTCTGCTTGGGTTTGCTCTTCTTCTGTTACAAAAATTAAATCTGGCTTACCTTGATTCTCTTTTAAATAAGTCAGAATTAACGTCCGTACATGGGTCAGTAAATCTTTGGGCCTTGGATAGGCATAAGTAATCGCGCTCGACGGACAAACCGTGGCACAAATACCACCACCCTGACAGCGTGTCGCCTCAACCTTGATGGTATCAATTAGAGATGTAATAGCTCCCGCAGGACAAGCATCAATACAGCGCGTACACCCCAGCTTGCCCGAACGACCGTGCGCACAAATAGACGCATCATAATCAAAGTATTTTGGCTTCTCGAAAGTACCAACCATATCCACCAATTCATCTTTTGTAGATTGGATATTGTCAAAATCAGCAACGATATAACCAGGTGGCTTTAACGCCATTTTTAACAGAAGCGTAGCAGTAGTAATTGATGATGCTGTTAAGTCTAAAACCAAATCAGCTTTAATCTCTTGATTGGCAATGCTTACGACAAACTGGCCCAATGCTCCCTCAATAGATATATCGCCACTAGGTGTTTGGCCTTTATATTCCACCACTTCGCTGCTTAGACTTTTGGGCAGTTCTCCAAAAAGCTCAATCACTTGTGTGTCACCAATTATCACCACATGACCACTTGATTGATATTCAACTACCGAGGTTGCTTCTGGCTTTAATTTTGCCACTGCCTCGTAAGCAATTTCGCGGGCTTTAATCTTTTCTGCTGATGCAAAGGAATCGCTCATACGTCTTCTCCCTCCTCACCATCAATACCATCAACGTCGCCATCAAGCCCTATTTCAGCTAGTTCTTCTTCAACCATATCTTCTTTTTCACCCTGTACTTCAAAGTTTTGTTGCTCTGTGTCTTCCTCTAACTCGGCCACCTCAACATTATCTTCATCGCTAATTTCAGCATTTAGTAACTCTTCTTTTGTTTTCTCTTCTGCTAGTAGCTTTTCTGCTTCTACCTCTAAAATATGCTTCATATCGCAGGTGATGACACTGGGGTCGAGCTTTTCAAAGCTGGTGTAATCACCATCATACTCATCCAAACCATCACGAATGTTGTACGCTTTCCCGTGGAATAATTTTTGTAGCGCCATTTTTCGCAATGCCTCGCTCACACCTGTTGACATAAACCCTGAGAAATCAGAATCTTCATTGAGAGTTTCGATGTCTGGCATATCTTCATCGGTAAGAGCGTTTAGCTTGTCTAATCTTTGTTCCGCTAGTGCTTCCTCACCTACAACAGGCTCTGAAACGTCGGGCGTATCTTCAACAACCGTTTCATTGGCAACCTCTTGTTTACGTCGTGACCAACGCGATGCAAAGCCTTCTTTCTCCATACCCATCTTATTCACCCTTCTTCCAGTCTTTGCGTTTTCGCTTTTTACGCTTTTCTGCGCTGTAGTTTTCTAAAATATAAGATTCGACCCAACGATATAACTCAGGTGAAATATCCACGGCATATACGATGTCATCGCCTTCCAAATAAGCATGAGCCTCATCAAAACTCATCGTCACCATAAAAGGAATGGGAATATCCGTTTCTTCACCCTCTTCATCCTCTTCATCCTCTTCACGCGCAACAATAAAACAACCAGGTTTTGGTGACATGAGATTATGGTAATAGCTTTCGCATTCGTCTAAATGCAGATTGATTTTTAAGCCACCATAAATGACCTGTTTCACCTCGCCTTGCGTGATGACTTTAATATCGTCTTTGCTGATGCCTGATTGCGCAACCACACCTATTCCATTCCATATTTCATCTATCCATTGGCTTTTTGAAGGTCGACTTTCCATAATTACCGAGACAGGAAAACACTGTGGAAGGTTTTGGGAAGGTTTTTGATAATCTTGGGGGTAAGTTTTTTGTGCCATTACTCTTTAGTAAGAGCAAATTACATGCCACTATGAAATTTCAGCTAAAAAGAGGCCGAATAAACAATATAACCAGCGCTAAATCACAGGAAAAGCTAAATTTAATAGATCACCCCCCCTCTTTTTCGATGATTTGTGTTTTTTAAGGATGAATAACAAGGGATAAATGGTACATTTTATACCTATATAATTGTCAACATGAAGACAAAGAGACCTAAAACACCATCTAACTTCCTAATATAGATCATTCCACCTCTTGCAAAGCCTCGGTACACTCTTGCTACATTATAAATGGTTAAACTGGTACAGTTATTGCTATGTTATTTGGCATAGACTATAAATACTGATACCCCTTTGAAAAAAGACTAAACATGACAGAAAATAACGCAAACAAATCACAACTCATTGACCGCTTTGGTCGCGAAGTCACTTACGTGCGTCTATCAGTCACAGATCGTTGTGATTTACGTTGTGTGTACTGTATGTCTGAGGACATGAAATTTGTGCCACGCGAGCAACTGCTCACACTTGAAGAAATGAATCGCATCGGTAAAGCTTTTATCAATTTGGGTGTGAATAAAATTCGCCTTACGGGTGGCGAGCCACTCACGCGTCGTAACATTCTTAGCGTATTTGAAGCATTAGGATCTGAAAAAAATCTAAAAGATTTAACCGTCACTACCAATGGAACACTATTAGAAAAATATGCCCAACCTTTAAAAGATGCTGGCGTTACGCGCATTAACATTAGCCTAGATACCCTACGTGCTGATCGTTTTAAGAAAATCACTCGCATTGGCAAGCTAGAAAAAACACTGACAGGTATCGAAGTGGCGCTTAAAGTAAGCTTCCAAAAGATCAAACTCAATACCGTTATTATGCGTGGCTATAACGATGATGAAATCATTGATCTGGTCGAGTTTGTGCGGATGCGTAATATGGATATTAGCTTTATCGAAGAAATGCCATTGGGTGAGATTGGCGATCATGACCGTGCAAAAACTTATTATTCCAGCGATGACCTTCGTGAGCTTTTACAAAACCATTACGGCTTAACCGCCACCACCGAACAAACAGGTGGCCCTGCTAAATATTATCGTTTTGCAGATAACGACCAATCACGCATCGGGTTCATCTCACCCCATAGTCACAATTTTTGCGATGACTGCAACCGTGTAAGAGTTACTGCTGAAGGAATGCTATTGCTTTGTTTAGGGCAAGAACATTCTTTAGATTTACGCAAAGTCGTGCGTGCTAATCCTGATGCTTCTCTTGATAATGACAAAGCACTCAAAGAAGCCATTATCGGTGCAATGCAACTCAAACCCAAGGGGCATGATTTTAATCTCAATGAACAGCCAATTATTATGCGCCATATGAGTAGCACTGGTGGCTAATGAGCAAGCGTCCTGAACTCACTAATACAGGGCTAGACGCAGCATACGCCGTCAACGGTGTGAATGAACTTGGGGAAACCATCTCAGGGCATATCGCCGCCGAGCGCGCCCTAACCATCTACCTAGATAAGCGTGAAATTGTCACCCTTATGACACTTGGTACACAGCCCGAATTATTAGTTTTAGGCTGGTTAAGAAATCAACGCCTTGTCAAAAAAATGGGAGACATAAAAGCCATTCAAGTAGACTGGGAGACAGAATCTGCAGCAGTTACCACCCACACAAGTATTGCTAATTTAAACGAAAAGCTCAGCAAAAAAACGGTCACAACAGGTTGCGGACAAGGGACAGTGTACGGAGATATGATGGAGGGTTTAGATAAAATTGAACTTCCAAAAATCACACTAAAGCAATCATTAATTTATAACCTGCTCGCCAGCCTTAATAAACACAATGAAATCTACAAAAAAGCGGGAGCAGTTCACGGCTGTGCTTTGTGTAAAGGTACAGAAATTTCACGCTTTGTAGAAGATGTTGGCAGGCACAATGCTGTTGATGCCATTGCGGGTTATATGTGGCTGCACGATATTAAAGGTGCAGATAAAATCTTCTACACCACAGGCAGGCTAACATCTGAAATGGTCATTAAAGTTGCACAAATGGGCGTACCTGTTCTGTTATCACGCTCTGGTGCTACACAAATGGGCTATGAAATAGCAAAGCACATCGGAGTGATTTTAATCTCACGCGCCAAAGGAAAACACTTCTTAATTTATAATGGGGCAGAGCAAATAGAGTTTGATGCCATACCAGCCAAGCTAAAATCCAGCTTAAAGAAGGCATCATGAGCAAACCCGAAAGCCTAAATTTTGCTACGCCTTTTCTCAGCGTCAAACAGGTATCCGAATATCTGCAATTGAATGAGAAAAAAGTCTATTCGCTCGCCAATGAAGGCCACATCCCTGCCACCAAAATAACTGGTAAATGGATGTTCCCACGCGAACTGATTGATCGCTGGATACTCGATTCTTCACATAGCGGATTGCTTAATGATAGATTAGTCATTGCTGGCAGTGACGACCCTTTGCTTTATCGCGTGATCAATAACTTTGCCACTGACATGGGCTCGCGCGCACTGATTACCTATTCACCTACAGGCACAGGCTTGGGCTTAAGTTTACTGCAATCACAACGCATCGATGTCTGTGGGGTCCACTGGGGGCCACAAGCAGAAAGCAAATTTCGCCACCCCGCATTGCTACAACAACATTCACAATATAAAAAATGGGTTTTGATACGGGCCTTCCAACGCGAACAAGGTTTAATTATTAGCCCACCTGTTTTAAAGTTCTCCGAACAACCAGAAGCTTTTTTCGACTCACAATTTCGCTGGGTAAAACGCCAAACAGGTGCAGGCGCACAACGCTTTTTACAAGAAGTATTAAGCCACTACCACAAAACTACTGACCAATTAAATTGCGAGATAGAAGCAAAATCAGAGCGAGAAGCCGCCGCCGCAATCGCTATGGACTTAGCCGATATATCCCCCGGAACACGCTCCATCGCCAATGAGTTTGGCTTAGGGTTTATAAGCTTAGGCTGGGAATCATTTGATTTAGCATTACCCCGAAACATTTGGTTTAGACATTTATTTCAAGAATTTATAAGCGAATTGAAATCTTTGCCTAGTCAACAGTTGGCTGAGAGTTTGGGGGGGTATGATTTAGGGAGTTGCGGGAAATTAGTTTGGGGCGATGACTAACCCCGTCCTTAAACCCAAAACAACTTCACCAAAAATTACTCCCATATAGTTTTACTGTAAGTTAAATTCCTTACGCTCTTCATCAGTCAATGAGGATGTATCTGGCATTTGGTGAGCAATACCTTTGTGACAATCTATACAAGTTTTGCCTTCATCAAACCCTGTCATATGTTGCGGTGCTGCACGACGGCTTTGTAACGTGTAATCCATTGAGCCAAACTCGTGGCAATTTCGACACTCAACTGAATCTGTCTTCTTCATTCTTTTCCATTCTCTTTTAGCTAAGTACATACGTTTTTCTTCAAATTTTTCTGGAGTATTGATAGACCCTAGTGCCTTATGAAAAAGCTCATTCGAGGCTTGTATTTTTCGTACCATTTTAGGCCCCCAAGCTTTAGGCACATGACAATCTGGACATGATGCTCTAACACCTGTGCGGTTTTGATAATGGATGGTATTTCTATATTCTTGATATACAGTAGATTCCATTTCGTGACAACCAATACAGAATTGCTCTGTATTAGTTGCTTCCATAGCGGTATTAAAACCACCCCAAAAGACTATTCCACCAATAAATCCTAATGTTAGCACTGTAAAAACCGCCCGCCTTTTTAAGAAAGCCAGAAATTTTTTAAATAGCATTATCATGATAATTTCCTCAATTATTTTGTAATATTGTTATTTTTTTTCCAATTCATGTACAGGGGCAAACGCATTTTCAACCAGTGGTTCTGCATCAACTTGCGGAGCATGACATTGTGTACAAAAGTAACGACGCGCAGCTAATGTAGATTGAGCATTACCATCACGGTCTGTAAAGTGTGTTTGGCTAACTTTAGTTGCTTTGGCTTTTTTATAGGCATCCCAACTGTGACAAGTCATACACTTGTTGTACTGGAGTGTGATTTTATATTCTCGTATACGATGAGGAATCATCGGAGGCTGCTGGAAATAGTTTCTCGCAATGGGTTCAATATCTGGCTGTAAGCGTTTTATTGATGCGCTTTTATCTGCATCAGGAATTGCCGTTTCTCCACGTAGCGATTTTACGCCATTAAACTCAATATCAGATTTTTGTGCGGTACTATTAGGTATAGGAGTTTCAGCGACATATACAGATGAGACAAGTAAGCCTAATCCTATTAATACACTACTTAAGACTGTTTTTTTGCTTGTAATTTTCATGGCATGACCTTTTGATTACTGGTTTAATTTTCTAAATGTTTATTATCTAAATTCTGAATAGTATTTTTTTTAAACGGTATTCTTGTTTCAAAACGAAATACATCTTCAGCACATACATCAATACAACGCCCACAATTGGTACACTGACTTGAATCAATGAATGAATGAAATCCTTTACTTGCACCATTTAATGGGGTTTTAATAACTTGTTGTTCAGGACAAACTAAAAAGCAGTCCATACAATCATCACATTGCTCTCGCTGATGGGCATTGACACGTAAGATACTTTGTTTGCCCAATAAACTATAGAAAGTACCAACAGGGCATATGCTTCCACACCAAACACGTCTACTAACGATAAAATCTAATATAAATATTGCTATTATCACACCCCACGCAAGCCCCATACCGAAGATTGCACCTCTGAATACCATAGAGACAGGGTTGATTAACTCCCATGCAATTGTGCCTGTAATCAAGGCGAGCAAAAGCGTAAAACCCAACACCCAAAAGCGTGTGTTTTTATTTATTTGCGTGCCACCTTTAAGCTTTAACTGGCTTCTGAGCCAAGCAGCAATATCTGTAACAATATTGATGGGGCAAACCCAGCTACAATAAACGCGCCCACCAATTAAGAAGTAAAACAGAGCAACGATGAACGCTCCTAAAATACCTGTGAAAATAGGGATCGTGCCAGCAAATAACGACTGTATAAGCACATAAGGGTCTGTTAAGGGTAAAATATCTAATACCAGGCTTGAAGCAAGATTACCTTTGATTAACCAAATCTCCGTTTCTTTTGCTATCCATGGGCTAATAATAAACAACCCTAAAATAGTAATTTGACTTAAACGTCTTAGGATTAACCATTTATGGGCTTTTAACCATCCTTTGGCTTGAATTGCCTCTTTGCCAGGAAGTAGCCCTATTTTTGTATTAGCAACCATTACAAGCCCCCTTTTTGGTTTAAAGTATCCAGCGGATTACTGGAAAAGGGAGAACTATTAGACTTTTTTGGTTGTCTTAACTTATTAACAGGGTCATTAAGTGTTTCTTTATTTTTAATTAGGCCTTTTTTTATCAAACCCTTGCCAGCATGGTCATATTCCAAGCCTTCAGGTAAGTTATATTTATGCTCCGCATCTGGGGCGACCAGTGACTTCCCTGCTTTTTCTTTTTCCTCCCAACCCATACGATAGTGTGGTGAACCACCTGAAGCAGCCAATTTAATGGGCATAATTTTAATGGCAGACTCACCATCAACGATACAAGCTTGTTCACATTTTCCGCATCCCGTACAGTCACTTGAATGCACAACAGGAATAAACTTTGCATGCATTCCTGTGCGCGTATTGCTCATTGTATCAATAGTAATAGCCTTGCCTTGAACAGGGCAGACATTAAAACAAACTTCACAACGTAAACCTTGAAAAGCAATACACCCTTCCTCATCAATAACAACAGCTAAACCCATCCGTGCATCATTAATATTGGCGAGACGATGATCTAATGCACCTGTCGGACAAGCAACCACGCAAGGAATATCTTCACACATCTCACAGGGGGTTTTGCGTGCCGTAAAATAAGGTGTGCCAAGTGCGACAAAATCACCTAATTGAGCAAGTTTTAGGGTATCCCATGGGCAATCACGCACACAAAGACCGCAACGCACACAAGCACCTAAAAAATCGTCTTCCACAAGCGCGCCTGGTGGACGTATGGCTTGAGCGGCAATGGCACGTGATTGACGCGCATACAACCCCATCACCAGTGATCCTAAACCAACAGCACTTGCTGTTTTTAACGAATCACCTACAAATTTTCGGCGTTTCTTATCCACAGAACTATTCTCAAAGTGACCGTTAAGCTTTAACGACTTTAACCGCACACTTCTTGTAGTCCGTCTCTTTTGAGATAGGACAAGTCGCATCAAGCGTAACTTTATTAATTAAACGACTGGCATCAAACCATGGCACAAACACAAGACCTTCTGGAGGCTTATTACGACCACGGGTTTCAACCAAGGCTGTGATCTCACCACGTCGGCTGACCACTTTTGCTTGCATACCACGCTGAAGCCCTTTCTTTTTTGCATCTGCTGGATGCATAAAGATAACAGCATCAGGCACTGCACGGTATAACTCGGGTACGCGCCTTGTCATAGAGCCTGAGTGCCAATGCTCTAGCACCCGTCCTGTACTTAGCCACATATCAAATTCCTCATCAGGTGATTCGGCAGGTGGTTCATAAGGAAGTGCTATAATATTGGCACGCCCATCTTTTTGACCATAGAACTCAAAATCCTTACCTTTACCAACAAAGGGATCAAAACCTTCCTTGTAACGCCATAGCGTTTCTTTACCATTAACAACGGGCCAACGTAAGCCGCGTGATGCGTGATACGCTTCAAATGAAGCAAGATCATGACCTATTTTTGGACCTTTAAGTCCAAAAATACGGTACTCTTCAAATAAGCCTTTTTGAATATAAAAGCCAAATTCTTTCATTTCTTGATTGGCATACACGTTTCCAGAGGGGTCTTTTACTTCCTGTGTAGCATATTTATCAACATTGCCATTTTTATAAAGCACTTCGTAGAGTGTTTTCCCCTTGAACTCTGGCTGTTTTTCAATTAAGTCTGCCGGCCAGACTTCTTCAATTTTAAAGCGTTTAGAAAATTCAACTAATTGCCACAAATCCGAACGTGATTCACCTGGCGCATCTACTTGTTGTCGCCATAATTGAGTACGGCGCTCTGCATTACCATAGCCACCTTCTTTTTCTGTCCACATTGCAGTTGGTAAAATAAGGTCAGCCGCCATCGCCGTAACAGTAGGGTAAGGCTCTGAAACCACAATGAAATTATCAGGATTACGATAGCCTGGGTAGGTCTCTTCATTTAGGTTTGCAGCGGCCTGCATATTGTTATTACACATAACCCAGTGGCAGTTATTTTTACCGTCTTTAAGCATACGATTTTGCAAAACTGCATGCCATCCTACTTTGCCGTTTAGTGTGCCTTCAGGAAGTTTCCATACTTTTTCAGAAAAATCACGATGTGCTTTTTTCTTCACCACTAAATCAGCAGGTAAACGATGAGCAAATGTACCCACCTCCCTTGCCGTTCCGCAAGCCGAAGGCTGACCTGTTAAAGAGAATGGGCCACTACCTGGAGTTGATATTTTTCCTGTTAACAAATGTACGTTGTACATCATATTATTAGCCCATGTACCACGGGTGTGCTGGTTAAAGCCCATTGTCCAGTAAGATACTATTTTCTTATCAGGGTCTGCATAAAGTTTGGCAAGGTCTTCAAGCTTCTTTTTTGGTACACCTGATATTTCATGCGCTTTATCAAGTGTATATTCACTGACAAACTCCTTAAACTCTTCGAAATCTATCGCTGTCATTCCACCTGCTTTTTTGGCATTTTTAGCAGCCTTTTCGAGCTTATGTGAACTTCTTAAACCGTAGCCAATATCGGTATTACCTTTTTTAAAGTTCACGTGTTTTGCCACAAAGTCTTTATTCACTGCATCGTTTTCGATGATGTAATTACAAATATAGTTCAGTATTGCCAGATCAGACTGCGGCTCAAAAATAATAGGCAAGTCTGCCAAATCAAAACTACGGTGTGTAAAAGTTGACAGGACAGCTACCGACACATCTTTACCTGTTAAACGCCTATCTGTCAGACGTGACCATAAAATGGGGTGCATTTCTGCCATATTTGAACCCCAAAGCACAAAGGCATCTGCCTGCTCCAAATCGTCATAACACCCCATTGGCTCATCTGCACCAAAAGTACGAATAAAACCTGCAACAGCAGATGCCATACAATGGCGCGCATTGGGATCTATATGATTCGAACGAAAACCAGCTTTCCACAGTTTTGAGGCTGCATAACCTTCATAGATTGTCCATTGACCAGAGCCAAACATAGATACGCTGGAGGTAAGCTCTTCAGGCTTCTTACCCTGATTGGCTTGCATATCTTTTTTAAGCGATGTTTTCCACTTCTCCTCCATAATATCGAATGCTTCACCCCACGAGACTGGCTCAAACTCACCTTCTTTATCAAACTTACCGTTTGTTTTACGTAATAAAGGTGTTGTTAAGCGGTCTTTTCCGTACATGATTTTGGATAAAAAGTAGCCTTTGATGCAGTTTAAACCACGGTTTACTGGTGCATCGGGATCACCTTGTGTTGCAACCACATGATTGTCTTTTACACCAACCAATACAGAGCAGCCCGTACCACAAAAACGACACGGTGCTTTATCCCAACGAATTTTGGTATCTTTTTGTGCCTCTGCCATCAAAGGAACACTGATTCCCGCAGCTGCTGCAGTCGCTGCTATGGCGTTATTCTTTATAAAATCACGTCTTGACTGTTTCATTATTTTGACTCCGGATTATTTTCTATTTAGTTCGTTTCTATCTTTTTTCTTTCAATTAGTCTTCATCATCGAGCACTTCAGCATGCTGATAAATCATGGCAATGGATAAAATACCTTCGAGTTTTTGTAGTTGGGTAACAGCATCACCTGTTTCTTTGTATGAATCAGTTTCAATAGTAACAACCAGTTTCCCCTCATCATTGCTACCGTGTATTTCTAAGCCTAGAATTTCAAGCATTCTAGCTTCGACCACTTCACGATTTTCTGGAAGGATAAACACCATTACACCGCAAACACTGATTACATTTTCTTTTTTAGCATTTACTATTAGATAATTATCATCAGCACTTACGTCTGGTGATGCTTCTATAATTGTCATCATGTAACAATACTCTTTGTTAATTTAGGTTTAATAGAGACAGCATCGATAGGACATACAGCAACACATGCGCCACAGCCAGTACAGTCATTTTGTGTAATGAGTGGCTCTGAAATGCCACCGAGCTTTAATTTAAATTGAATTGCTTGGGTTTCACAATTATCACCACAGGCACGGCAGACAACAGCATTTAGCGAAAGACATTTGGAGTGAATAGATATATCCAGATTCCATGCCACTTGCTCAATTTTTTTCTGATTTATTTTTTTATTTAACAGCGTTGCATCAAGAGCGCCTGTTTTACAGACTTTGATGCATTCCATGCAGAAGGTGCACTCACCAAGCTTAAAGGATATTTTTGGGAAACCACCGACACCTCTGATAATAATGCTTTGTGGACAAGCTGAAATACAATCATCACAACGACTACAGGCTTCTACAAAAAATGATTCTGATTGCGCCCATGGTGGACGAATAACCAATGAGTTAGCTTTAGAGGCTGTTGTTACCTTACCTCTTAAAAAAAAACGCCTACTTAAATCAGGGCTTGCCAACATTCTTGCCTAGTTAATAATCAATAATCCTGTTTATACCCTCTATATTTTATTCGCGGTTGATATAGATCAATCATAAGAAATATTAGCTATCTTTTTGGGTAAGCCCCACCAAATATAACTACACCCATCATAACCAAACTGATTACTACTCCAGACAATGTTAATTCAGCATTAGCTAAGGCTGACCACATCATACTAACAACGACCACACTGCCAACAATGATATTATTTATAATAGATTTACTCTGCGCAATACTAGTCGTGATATACCCACCAATAAACATGATGGCAACAAAGATAGGAACACCCAATAGGTACTTAAATATCCACTGAATATTCTTCAAAAAAAGGTATTCACTGGCAACCATATTGTAAGCAACAGCCAAAAGAAGAAATATGAGTTGAATGAGCAGCATTGCAATAATAATAAATGCAATACCGCTCATAATTCCTTTGATATTTTTTATCATAAAATTAATTGCACTTGAAAGATCAACTAAGTTAGCGAAAAGACCCTCTATAATGAACTAAATATTACAGATATTCGTATTGTGATGTCTATCATAAGACCTTTGCGCAAGATTATGGCAAAAGAGTAGTAAGAAGCTAGTTTTAAGGGAATCTTGAATAAGGAAAAACTGATCAAGTCCAATTATTTTTAGCTTACTAAATTATAATTGGCTTAATTAAATACGTTCTACTAACCTACTAACTCCCTATAAGCATGCCAGCTTGCATGCCCTATAATTGGAAGAGTTATCATCAGACCAACAAAAGCAAACAACATCCCCACATTAATCAGGGCAACAATAATAATCGCCCAAACAAGCATTGGCAGTGGGTTTGTCATAACAACGCGTAAACTTGTCATTATTGCTGTTATCACATCAACTTTTCGATCTAACAGCATTGGAATGGAAACTACACTGATCGAAAAAACAAGTTGAGCAATAAAAAAACCAAAAAAGGTGAAAAACAATAAAAATTCAATGCTGTGATCGCCTTTTAATAAGACACTCCAACCTTTGGTGATTAACTCTAAATCATCAAAAAACACACCCGCTACCATTGCAGAAATTCGTAACCAGATAATTAATAAAACCGAAAGCAGTACAACAAAAAAACCGAGACCTACTGCATTTTCTTTAATTTTTACAATAGAATCTAACAAGCATGGTTTTTTATTATTTTCTATCTGGCTACTTAACTCATAAAGACCAATCGCTAAAAATGGCCCCATAAGCAAAAAGGCTGAAGCAAAAGCAACAGACCACAAAGGATTTTTTGAAGCCATGAAAACAAGAAACAAACCAATAACGGCGAAGACTAATCCATATAAAAGACTGGGTAATTTTGCTTTTTTTAGATCAGAAAACCCTTTAGATAACCAACCAAAAGGTGCCATTAAGCCAACTTTATTGACGTGAACAGGTGGCTTACGTTTAAGTTGAATAGTACTGCTTTCTGACATAATATTTACTCTCCTATACATCATCATACGAAGTCTTTTGTATTTCAGATGATGATTATACCAAATTAAATTAACGTCTGAATACTACTGTTCTTTTTCCATTTAACATTACACGATCTTCAGAATACCACTTAACTGCGCGATTAAGCACCACCGCTTCAATATCACGTCCTGTCTCCACCAATTCTTCTGGTAGATTAGCGTGAGAAATGCGCTCAACTGCTTGCTCAATAATAGGCCCTTCATCAAGGTTCGCCGTTACATAATGTGCTGTAGCGCCAATAAGCTTTACACCTCGTTCAAATGCTTGATGGTAAGGTTTTGCACCTTTAAAACCTGGCAAAAATGAATGATGAATATTAATTGCTCGCCCAACTAACTGCTGGCATAAGTTATCAGAAAGTATTTGCATATAGCGCGCTAAAACAAGTAGTTCTACATCATTATCTTCCATGCATTTAATGATTTGTGCTTCTTGTTTTGGCTTAGTTTCTTTCGTAATAGGAAAGTGATAAAACGGCACATTAAACCAATCAGCAATTCTTTTTAAATCTGTATGATTTGATACCACACCAACAATATCGACTTGTAGAACACCACGTTGCCATGCATTAAGCAGGTTATTCATGCAATGACTATCTTTTGTTACGGCGAGTAATATGCGAGGTTTAACTTTATTTTCACGTACTCGCCACTCCATTTTATATTTATCGGCAATTGTAAAAAACTCTTGGCGAAGCTCATCAATTGAGAGCGATACATTATCCATTGGCGCAAAAACCGTACGCATAAAAAACAAATCTGTAAATGGATCTTCGTGTTGTGATGATTCTAAAATATTGTAGCCATTATCTGCAAAAAAACTGAAAACTGTGGCAGATATATGCGCTTGGTCTGGGCAACTAAATTTCAGAGTAATTGAATCTGGCATGGCTTATTTAAAGTTGAATTGAATTGGAATAATATAGGCTATTAAAACATAGTGTCTGCTTTGTGCGAAGGCTGATGTGATAAACGTACTAATTCACGCCCTCTTCTATCGCTGATAACTGCTCAGCAATTGCCTCTTCATCCTCTATCATTTGTGGTTCAGTGAGCAACCAAACTGAAAACGTTGAACCTTTTCCTAGCTCTGATTTTGCGGTGATATTTCCCCCGTACCGACGCACTAAACCATAGCTTATTGATAAGCCTAACCCTGTTCCTTCTCCTTGTCCTTTAGTGCTAAAGAATGGATTAAATATTTGCTTAAGTGATTTTTCATCAATGCCTTTCCCATTATCATTAACACTTAATACCACGCCCTTATTTTTCCAATCACGTGTTTTTATCACGATATGTCCATCGTTATCAGGGAGTGCGTGAATAGCATTGACCAATAAATTCACCAACACCTGTTGTAATTCTTGTGGGTTAATTTCTACAATTTGCTCGGCTTTCAAATCAGTATCAACCGAAAATTTACTTTCATTGCGTAGATGACTGACTAATTTCAACGTATCCGTAACGACAGAATTTACTTTTATCGCGCTGATGTAGCCCGAATACTCATCTGGGTGTGCATATTGTAATAAACGATTTATGATGTCACGGATGCGATAAATTTGCTCAATAACCAAGTCTATTTCTTGCTGAACTGGCTCTGCGTTACCCCCCAACTCTGCAACCATAATATCAAGGTTTCCCAGCATTACCGCGGTGGGGTTATTAATTTCATGCGCTACACCAGCGGTCAATTCACCCAATGCTGCGAGCTTTTCAGCGACTACAAGTTGCTGGCGTGTTTGGCGTAATAATTGGATGGAATTTTCTAAATCTATATTCTTCTTCTTTAGTTCTACTGTACGCAGTTCCACTTTATCCTCTAAAGAATCAGCCCAGCTTTGAATCTCTTGGCTGCGCGCTTGAAGCTGATCAAGCATGTCATCAAACTCATGTGAAAGCGTACCAAGCTCATCTTGTGATTCAATTAATCCCACACGTTTTGCACCGCCTTCTTGGGTAGAGTGAACCACATCACTCATCTTTTCTATCGGCTTAAATATCTTTCTTGCACCACGAATTGCCGCCCATGCGGACAGCAACATTAAGCCTAAAAACATCAAAACTAAAACTGCAAGTGCACTCCATAAAGCATCTCGAAAGGGCTTTTCTAAAAAACCTGCGTATAACATGCCCACGCGTTTTCCATCAATATCAATGATTGGTTCGTAGGATGAAACGTACCAATCGTTTACTACAAATGCGCGGTCTATCCATGTAATGCCTTGATCTAAAACCTTGGTTCTTACTTCGTTTGATACACGCGTTCCTAAAGCTCGTTCGCCTTTTTTAAGCGGCACGTTTGTGGATATTCGCACATCTTCTAAAAATACTGTGACTGTTCCTATACTGCCTTTTGGCAGGCTTCCTTCTCCATAGGCAAGGTCACGAATGGCATCAACAAACCTAAAGTTTTCATTGAGCAATACACCACCATCTAGCAACGCCACAACCTCCCCTCTGGAATCTTTTACAGGATAAAGTGCGCGAATGACCATCGCTCGATCTTCCAGCGTTCTCTTACTTGGTCGTGCTCGTGGTGTTTTTACAAGTGGGAGCTGTACAAGATCAAAGAGGTTTTCATCTTCCGTTTTAAGTTCTTGTGCCGAGTAAATCTCTATTCCCGAACTTGCATGGCCATTTAATGCATTCAGTAAAGCGGACGAATTTCTCCTACTTTTTAAAATATTAGATTTATTACCTGTTTGCACAACTTCTAAAAAAGAAAACCCAATTTGCTCTCTTAAAAAACCAACCTGCTTTACGACTGAACGCTGATTGCCAGATTCAAGCGCCGCACGAAAAGAGTAAGATTCTGCTAATCGCTCTAATTCATTTAAATAATCTTGGCGAATGCGACTAAAGGCATCATGCGATACGGCAAGGTCGGTATTAACCTTTAAAAAGAGTTGATCGTAGGTAAATGTTTTCCCCCAATAAATTGCTAGCGCTAAAGCAACAGGCATAATTAATAAGATGGGGAAAAGTACCAATAAAAGAAGTTTGTAACGGACTTTATGACGAATTACATCGCGGAACTGTGTAAAAAAACTCATACGATGGAATTTTCATTTAAAAAACGATATTTATTAAGACCACCCCCCCTCTTTTTCGGGGTTTTGTGTGTCAAATAGCCCTTTATAAGCTGTTTTTCAGTACATTTTTTATCAAATTTACGTACAAAACCCCGAAAAAAGGGGGGGGTGGTCTTAATAAAAAGTAATATTTTTCTAATCAAGTGCATTCCATGCCTTCACTTTACGTTCTAAGGTCTTTCTAGAGACACCTAACAGTCTAGCTGCCGCTGATTTATTGCCTTTTTCCATCTCTAATACTTTGAGAATATGATTCTTCTCTATTTCATCTAACTGATAAATATTTGCATCTGTTTGTACACTCGCAGCTGCTGATTGCTGTACTGAGTTTCCTGTTAAACATTGTCCCGGCGTTTGTTTTAATAATAAACAACGCTCAATAACATTTTTAAGTTCACGAATATTCCCAGGCCATTCATAAGAGCGTAGTTGAAATAAATCATCCCCCGTAATCGCTGGTTCTGCCAAACCTAAATCTGCTGACAACTTCGTTGCAAAGTGTTGCACCAATGCAGGCAAATCATCTATACGTTCACGCAAAGGTGGCATACGAACATTCACAACATTTAGGCGATAATATAAATCCTCCCTAAATTCTTTTTTCTCCACCTGTTTAGCTAAGTCACGATTAGTCGCTGCGATAATACGAACATCTACAGGGATTTCTCGGTTAGAACCTACAGGGCGTATCACACGTTCTTCTAACACGCGCAATAAATGCACCTGCATCGACATCGGCATTTCACCAATCTCATCTAAAAATAAGGTGCCATTATTGGCGTAGGTGAATAAACCTTCACGGGTGTTTTGCGCGCCTGTAAACGCTCCTTTGGTATGGCCAAAAAATTCACTTTCCATTAGTTCTTCTGAAATTGCGCCACAGTTTACGGGTACAAATGTACCTTTTCGTTCACTCCAACGATGCAATGCGCGGGCGGCTAACTCTTTACCTGTTCCTGATTCCCCCTCTATCAATACCGTCGTTGGCATCGGGGCAATTGATTTTATTACGTCACAAACACTTTGCATAGTGTCGCAATTCCCAATCATGCCGCTATCATAGAGTTGATCGACTTGGCGCTTGAGTACCACATTTTCACGCTGAACCTGTTGATGGGCAAGACAACCTTCGATGGATGCCATCATTTGATCCATTCTAAATGGCTTCATAATGAAGTCACTCGCACCTGCACGCAATGCTGCAATTGCTGTTTCTAAGCTAGCATGTGCGGTAATGAAAATAACAGATGCCGTGCAACCTTGTTGGCGCAATTCAGTCACCCAATCGACACCTGACATACCTGGCAAACGAATATCTGAGATGATTAGATCAAAATTACAACGCTGGCGAAGAGCTTCGGCCACCTCAACATCTTCGGCAACCTCTACTAAGCCAAATTGCTTTTCTAGACCTTTTTGCAAGAAACTACGAATGCCAAGCTCATCATCAACGATTAAAACGGAATATCGTTTAAAATTATTGCCTATTGTTTTTGCTTCTATCATTCCATCTACTTTAGGTACGGCTAAACTCATGCTACAAAAACTTCCTTATTAATTTTTAAATTGGGACAATCTGTCCCATCACTTCTATAATTGATATGCTTTTTACATCATATTGGTTATTTTTGAGAAAGGAGAGATAGAAAACCTTTGTTCTATCTTACTTTTAGACCATTTTTAGTAATTTTGCATAATTCACTCACTGTTGGCACTGATTTTGCTATTAAAATAAACAAGAAGACAAATCCCTTTTAACTACCTAGGCAAGTTTAATGACAAGAACGCTTTTATCAAAAATTACATCACTTTTAATTTTTAGCATTCTATTTATCAACCCCACTTTTGGTCAATCACCATCGGACTCTAAAATAATCAAACTAGCTACAACTACCAGCACCGAAAACTCTGGTTTATTGAAATATCTTTTACCCCTATTTGAAAAAGATTCGGGTTATACCGTTCACACTATTGCAGTAGGAACAGGAAAAGCTTTACGCATGGGCAGAGATGGGGATGTGGACGTATTGTTAGTCCACGCTAAAAAAGCAGAAGAGAAATTTA
>JAMOLY010000213.1 GCA_027068835.1 Thiomicrorhabdus sp.
GGAACATAATATTTCTTTAAAGCAGGAAAAACTCTCTCCTACTTGTTACTAGGAGAGAGAGGGTAATCTATTTCTTCTTAGCTGGTTTTTTCTTCACGGCTTTCTTCTTAACCGCCTTCTTTTTAGGTTTTTTCTTTGCGGGTAAATGTTCTACCCATTTGCCATTTTCAAAACGTGCAGACCAACCTGTAGCTTTGCCGTCTTTATCGGTGCGAACATAATGCTCTTTGATTTTCCGATCAAAACGTATTGCGGCTTTATTGCCATCAGGGTCTTCCACAGGCGCATCGGTTAAGAAGGTGAACTTTGGTGAGATACGATCTTTAAAACGTACTAACTCTTCAACCAAAGGTGCGCGTGTTTCACGTGATTTTGGATAAGTGCTTGCCGCGAGGAATAAACCTACTGCACCATCGCGTAAAATAAAGTAAGCATCTGACTTTTCACATTCTAATTCAGGAAGGTGAACAGGGTCTTCGCGTGGTGGTGCAACTTCACCATTACGCAAAATTTTGCGGGTATTCTTACACTCGCCTTCTTCATTGCTACATTTCATGTACGGGCCAAAACGACCTGTAGTGAGGTGCATATCATGCCCACACTTTTCACATTCAACCACTGGGCCTTCGTAGCCTTTTAGTTTGAACGTGCCATTTTCAATTTCGTAACCATCACATTCTGGGTTATCACCACAAACGTGTAGCTTTTTAGTCTCATCAATAAAGTAGCTGGTCATTGCCGCATCACACTTTTTGCAGCGTTTTTTCGCCATAAGTGCTTCGGTTTCAGCATCTTCATTATTTACGTCGATTGTTTCTTCGGCAGGCACTAAATTGACAGTTGTTTTACAGCGCTCTTTTGGCGGTAAATTATAGCCATCACAACCTAAGAAAACGCCCGTGCCAGCGGTGCGAATACCCATATTGCGGGCACAAGCTGGGCACTCAATATCGGTCATAACCATTTCGTTGGTTTTCATGCCGCCGTCTGCAGGTTCTTCTTTTGCCTTGTCTAATGTGGTGATGAAGTTTTTGTAGAAGTCATCAAGCACATCTTTCCATTGCAGTTTTCCACCAGCAATTTCATCCAGTTCTTTTTCCATTTCGGCAGTGAAGTCGAAATTCATTAACTCTTCAAAGCTACCGACCAAACGCTTGGTAACAATCTCGCCCATTTTTTCGGCAAAGAAACGACGCGAATCCACTTTTACATAGCCACGATCTTGAATCGTAGAGATGATAGATGCGTAGGTTGATGGACGACCAATGCCACGTTTTTCTAGCTCTTTAACCAACGATGCTTCAGTGTAACGCGGTGGTGGCTTAGTGAAGTGTTGTTGTGGATCAAGCTCAACCAAATTAAGTGGATCGCCTTCTTTCATATCTGGTAAATCAGGCTTCTCTTTGCTCATTACTGGCAAAGCTTTTGTCCAAC
>JAMOLY010000214.1 GCA_027068835.1 Thiomicrorhabdus sp.
TTACCTTCAAATTCTTGATTCTGAATAACCGCTTTAACAGAATTATCATGAGAACCCTCACTCCCGACAACGAGAGATTCTGGCCTAACAAATACAAAAGCATCATCACCCACTGCTAATTGAGCCTGACCATTACGTTTAGCATTTACAGCCTTCAATGTACCTACAGGCGTATCTACTAAGGCATGTACACCCGATAATTCAGTAACCTTACCTTTAAATAAGTTATTTTCACCTACAAATGAAGCAACAAAAGCTGTTTCAGGATGGTTATAGACTGCATCACCATCGCCAATTTGTTCAATAACGGCTTGGCTCATTACCGCAACATTATCAGACATTGTTAAGGCTTCACCTTGGTCATGTGTAATGTAGATAAAGGTGATGCCGACACGTTGTTGAATTTCACGTAGCTCGGTACGCATGTGCTGGCGTAATTTAAGATCTAATGCAGAAAGAGGTTCATCAAGCAATAGTACATCAGGCTCAGCCGCTAATGCGCGCGCAATGGCTACACGCTGCTTTTGTCCACCTGATAATTCATCAGGCATTTTATCGCCTTGATCACCTAGGGCAACCATTTCTAATAACTCATCGGCTTTTTTGCGACGCTCTACTTTCTTCATACCTTTTACTTCAAGCGCAAAAGCTACATTTTCCCAAACAGTCATTAAAGGAAATAAAGCAAGGTTCTGAAAAATTAATGCGGTTGGTCGTTTGTTTGGACCAATGCCGTCCATATCCTTACCACCAATCAGTACTCGCCCTTCTGATGGTTCTAAAAAACCTGATACAGCACGTAAAAGCGTAGTTTTACCACAACCTGATGGACCTAAAAAACTAAAGAATTCCCCTTCTTTGATATGAATATTGGCTTCCTTTGCCGCAACATAATCACCAAACCGAATCCAGACGTTTTCTAATTGAACATCAGCACTCATACTTCAACCTCTCTTCTCATTTTTTTTTCAATATTTCTATTAGCTCTCGTACCCCTAAGATGCCAATAGAAATATTGAAATTAAAAAAGCCCCAGCGAATGCTGAGGCTTTGGTTCTATCTTTATGACTTCGCGTTAACGAACTTATTACGATATTCAGTCCGAATATCTGCGTACCACTGTGGCTCTGCAGGCCAAGGGTTTAAGTTCTTCAATGCATCACCAGGGTAGGCTTCTGCAAAGTTCTTTTTGTATTTATCATCAGTATGCGCGTCTGCACCTAAAACAGCAGAGTTGTAACCGTGAGTATTGATAGATTTACCACCCACTTTTGCATCCATCACGTAGTTCATAAGCTCATAAGCCTGCTCTACGTTTGATGCTCCTGATGACAATGCCATACTATCAACCCAAGCCATTGCACCTTCTTTTGGCGCTTGGTAAGTCACTGGCTCACCTGCTGATTTCATTGACAATACTGGGCCATCCCAAGTTTGACCAACGATAACGCCGTCGTTCAACAAGCCATTTTTCTGACTATCAGTATCATTCCAGAAAAGCTTAATCTGAGATTTATTCTCTATACAGAACTTTGTGATTTTATCCCAAACAGGACGCATTTCATCTTCACTCTTGTAAGCTTTCCACACATCACCAGGAGCAAGCTTTCCGATAGTTTCCATATACAAGCCAGCACCTAACATACCACTGTGCGGACGTATCATGGTTTTACCTTCAACTTCTTTATCCCAAATATTACCGTAACTTGGAATTCCTCCCTCAGGTGTATACTTATCAGTACGCCAACCGATAGCCTCTGTTCCCCAGATAAGAGGCAACCAGTGAGAACCTTTTCCATCAAAGTTCCATTCTTCCTCTCCTACTTTAAGCATTGCAGGGTTCATGTTTTTCACATTAGGGAGCTTTTTGTAATCAATAGGTGATAACAATCCTAACTCAACCCACTGACCAGAACGGTTATTCGTTGGACTACAAACATCAACTCCAGCGCCTTTAGTCGCTTTCATTTGATTGATCAGTTCTTCGTTAGAACCTAAATCTTTGTAGTTAACTTTAATACCCGTTGCCTTTGTGAAATCTTCTATAACAGGTTTTGGAATGTAATCTGACCACATAGTGACATTAACTTCACCAGAAGATGCTAATGCTTTGGAGCTAATAATCCACGGTCCGACAGCTGCTGCCGCACCCGCGGCTACAGTACCTTTTAAAACCTTCCTTCTTGTTACTTGATGTTTAGTTTTATCACTCATGTTTAGTCAATCTCCTTGGTAGTTACATAGTTACATAGTTATATTGTTGTACGCTAATTGTAAAATCACTGTAATAATCTTCATAAATAGTTGTTTAACAAAGCACTTATTACTTTAGTAACAATTTCATATTAATACAAGTCTATTACACCAATGTGATAATAGTGTAGTAGACAATTTTTCAATCGTTTAAAAACCCTAAATAAGACCTCCACACAAAAGTATGGCGAGAGTAAAAATAGCGCGATTTTTCTATTACCCTTAGAAAGGAGCTTGATAGCAGGACTATTAAGCAAGTTTTTAAGAAAAATAAAGAGAGTTCAGCATTTTTAATCCGTCATATCTCTCGCACAAAGATCTCTTAATATTATTCTTATATTTAAAATAGCATCTTGCTCACGCTAGTTTAGTGCCAGATTAAAAAATATATAGCCCCAGATATTGAGACATCACCCCCAAGGCTAATAAAAACGCCAGCTAAATCACTAAAGTGGTTATACAAGTTCTGGAGTTAAAAAATACTAAAATCTGGCTCTATCGCATTCATAAATAGCACCCTAAAGTTCTAGCATGAAAATCACTTCTCTTAAATGATACCAACTGTTAGGAATTTCGATATGGGACAAAGCAAAGAAAACACCGTACCAGCAAGTCAAATCGAGCAAACTGCTATTAAAGATCAGCAACACGTTTGGCATCATTTAATTCAACATAAACCGTTTGAAGAGACACCACCGATGATGGTCGTATCAGGTGAAGGACTGCGAATTAAAACAGACACGGGTCAAGAATACCTCGATGCCGTTTCTGGCGCTGTTTGGACAGTCAATGTTGGCTACGGGCGTGAACGAATTGCAAAAGCCGTCTACGAACAAACCAAAACCATGAATTTTTTTTCTGGCTGTATGGGTAATATTCCTGCGGCTGAATATTCACAAATGATTACTGATGTTATGCCAGGATTAGACCGTGTTTATTATTCTACTTCAGGCTCAGAGGCAAACGAAAAAGGCTACAAAATTGTACGCCAGCTTGCACATCAAAAGAGTGGCGGTAAAGAACACGGTAAAAAGCATAAAATTCTTTATCGTGATCGTGACTATCATGGTACGACAATAACCACGCTCAGTTCAACGGGACATGATCAGCGTAAAGATCATTATGGCCCTTTTACACCTGGCTTTGTACAAGTACCTAGTTGTTGCTGTTACCGCTGCCCTTTTGATAAAAAATACGGCGAATGTGAAATTAACTGCGCCAAGGCTGTAGAAGAAATTATTCTCAAAGAAGATCCCGAAACTGTCGGTTCAATCGTGCTTGAACCTATTACTGCCGGTGGCGGAGTAATAACACCACCAAAAGAATACTTTCCCATGATTGCTGAAATATGCAAACGCTACGATGTACTCTTACACATTGATGAAGTTGTCTGCGGGCTTGGCCGAACGGGTACATGGTTTGGCTACCAGCATTACGGAATCACACCTGATATTGTAACGATGGCGAAAGGCGTTGCCAGTGGTTATGCGGCAATTTCTTGTACCGTAACCAGCGAAGCTATTTTCAACGAATTTAAAAAATCACCTGACGATCCCATGTCTTTTTTCCGAGATATTTCAACCTATGGTGGCTGTACAGCAGGACCTGCTGCCGCTATCGAAAACATGAAAATCATCAAAGAAGAAAAACTCCTCGATAACGTGGTATCAATGGGAAACTACGCATTAGACAGCCTCAATGAACTCAAAGAGCGCCATTCTATTGTTGGTGATGTACGCGGGAAAGGTCTTTTCCTAGGTATAGAGCTGGTTAAAGACCGAATTAGCAAAGAACCCGTTCATGAAAGCATTGCCGCAGCTATTGGCGCTGATTGTATGCAACAAGGTGTGATCATTGGCAGAACAAACCGCAGTTTTGCAGAGTTAAATAATACCCTTTGCCTTGCACCAGCCCTAATTGCGACCAAAGATGACATTGACGAGATAATAAATGCCATTGATAACGCACTAGGGCGAGTTTCTTAGAGTTTTTATAGATCACCCCCCCTCTTTTTCGATGTTTTGTACGTTATTTGACACATAAAACATCGAAAATCAGGGGGGGTGATCTATAAAAAATGGTCTAAGCTGTATCTAATTATGCTTAAAACAAACCAAAAATCATGCTAATTGCTCAAATAAGCGATACACACGTCGCCAGCACAGGGAAAAAGGCCTATGGCGTTGCTCCCACAATAGAAAACCTAGAAACTTGTGTAGAAAACATCAACCAACTCGATCCAAAACCTGATTTAGTTTTACTAACAGGGGATATAACTAACACCAGCCAAACAGAAGAGTTTGAACAAGCTCTTACATTGCTCAATAACTTGGATATGCCCTATTTCGTGATACCGGGAAACCACGATGACCGACTCAAACTAAAAACTACCTTTGATAAACACTGCCCCGCAGTCCCCACACCTCAAAATTTCATCCAATATGTAGTTGATGATTATGAAATTCGTTTAATCGCCGTGGATAGCACTATTCCTAAAGAGGCAGGTGGTGAATTATGTCAAACGAGACTAACTTGGCTTGACGAACAATTAGCAAAGGATACAGATAAACCAACCATAATTTTTATGCATCATCCTCCCGTAAAAGTAGGCGTAATTGAGGCAGATATTGATGGTTTTATTGGCTCGAAACAACTCGGTAAAATTGTAAAAAAATACCACAATATTGAACAAATAATCTGCGGACACGTACACTTACAAACGCATACCCGTTGCCATGGCACAATGGTGACAACTGCACCCAGTGTTGGCATGGAATTAGTGCTTGATTTAACACTTAAAAAGCCACCCCAATTTGTCATTGAACCCCCGAGTTATTTATTGCATTACTGGACACCATACAATAATTTAGTAACGCATACGATTAGCGCACGTAAAACAGATGGGCCTTATTTATTTGAAGAACAATAATCAATTTTTCTCAGACAAAACCCTCTAAGTAATACACAAAATCACTGCTTAAATTTCAATTTATAGATTGCAGTAAATCAAGTAAAAATAAACATATAAAATCCCAGTTTCGTGACTATACTCGAAGCATAAAATAACCATTAAAACCTTTACGCCAGCCGAGGCTACTCTATTGACTGAATACCTGTTCCAACTACCCAAACGAACCTCGGGCACCCTACAATCACGAATTCAAGAAATGATGGTTTCTGCCATTATGAATCATCATATTCAACCCGGAAGCCCTGTACCCTCAGGGCGTAAGTTGGCCTATCAGTTAAAAGTTTCACGCAACACCGTTGTACTTGCCTATCAAAATCTCATTGACGAAGGCTTTATAGAATCACGCGAGCGCAGTGGTTTTTATGTGTGTAAAAATGTTCTCGACGGTTATGTAGTTACGGATGAAAAAGACAGTGTCAGCAACAAAAATGCTGATCTACAATCCAAGCATGATTGGAGTAATCGTTTTTGCGTCACTCCTAGCGATTTTCAGTACATTAAAAAACCCGAAAACTGGCAGCAATATCCCTACCCTTTTTTATACGGTCAATACGATAAAGCCATTTTCCCAATTCCTGATTGGCGCGAATGTTGTCGTGATGCATCCAGCATATCTGCCATTTATGATTGGGCGGGTGATCATGTTGATCAGGACAACCCCGCGCTGATTGATCAAATTCATAATAAATTATTACCACGACGCGGAATTTTTTCTAACTCCGATGAAATCTTGGTGACGTTAGGCGCTCAACACGCTATTTTTCTTGCCGCGCAACTACTCATCAATAAAGATAAAACGGTAGGCATCGAAAACCCCGGCTATGTTGATGCCAGAAATACATTTTTAACACTCACCGATAAGCTCAAAGGCATCGAGATTGATAGTGAAGGCATGGTGGTTGATAGCAAGTTAGATGACTGTGATTGTGTTTATGTAACGCCCAGTCACCAATATCCCACAACTGTAACCTTATCAGAATCACGTCGTAGAGCATTGCTAGATAAAGCCAATGAGAAAAATTTCGTGATTATCGAAGATGATTACGAAGCCGAGCTAAACTACCAAGGTCGCCCTATTCCTGCGCTTAAAAGCCAAGATACGGAGGGGCGCATCATTTATATTGGCAGTATTTCAAAAACATTAGCACCAGGAATACGCATGGGATTCATGGTCGCCCCAAAAGCCTTTATCGATGAAGCCCGCGTGTTACGCCGCCTTATGCTTAGACATCCGCCCAGTAATAATCAATTTATCATTGCGCGCTTTTTACAACGCGGTTATCACGATTCTTTAACCCGTAAATTAAGTACTATTTTGCAACAACGCTCTATTGAAATGCAAAAACAACTAGATATATATATGCCCGGTGCTGCCCAGTTTTCACATTATGGAGGCTCCTCTATTTGGGTAAAAGGCCCAGATGGTTTGGACTCTAAAGAACTTGCAGAAGAATTATTAAAAGAAGGGGTATTGATTGAACCCAGCGGAGTATTATTCTATCCAGAAATAGAAAAATGCCAATATTTTAGATTAGGATTTTCTTCTTTAATCGAAGATAAAATTGAAGCAGGAATTAAAATTATTGTCGATAAAATCAAAGAAATATTAGCTAGAGAACTTAACTAGAAACCCCGCTAGAGATCCAGTTAAAGAATAAGCTATCGCCTTCCTACGACTTCTACAATAACCTCAATCACTCCCAAGCGCCTATTAGCAATAGCGCTAAATGCCGATTTAGATAAATCAATGATCCGTCCTTTTACAAAAGGACCACGATCATTAATTCTCACGACAACACTTCTACCATTTTTACGATTCGTCACTTTTACCCATGTGCCAAACGCTAAAGTTTTATGCGCGGCTGTTCGTGCATTTTGGTTAAAGCGTTCACCATTAGCGGTTTGCCTGCCTTGGTATTTATCTGCGTAGTAGGAGGCTTTGCCAGTTTCAT
>JAMOLY010000215.1 GCA_027068835.1 Thiomicrorhabdus sp.
AAATGGTTATGGACTTACAATAACGAACGACCTCATTCAGCGATTGGTGGTGTGCCACCAAGATACAAGCTGGAAAAGGTTTAATCTTCTACTTTTAACTTCGGTTATAAATGGGGGGATTACAAGAAGCTTCTAACAAGCTCCTATAAATTCTATTTACTTTCTATTGGGTGCCCACCAAACGACCAACCAGGAAAGCCTTCACGATAAAAATACACATTGGTGTAACCAAGGCTTACTAAATCTGCCGCCATTTGAGAAGAGCGCGTACAAACCTCTCCATAACAATACGTTACCAACGCTTGGTCTTTCTTAAACATCTTACTCACTTTATCACGCGTATAGTTTTCACGGTCGCCACGGTCTAAGTGAATCGCTTTCGCAATATGACCGTCTGCCCAATCTTCTTTTTTACGTGAATCAATGAATGTAGCACCAGAATCCCACAGTTTTTTAGCCTCTGCGGTATTAACCGTTGTTGCGCCATCAACACTTTCAGGCGCCGCCGCTTGTGCTAACGATGCAAAAGCCAATACACTTGCAGCCATAAATCCAACCGCTGTTTTTTTAAACATAAAACTCATGTTAATAACCTCTTTTAATGAATATGATTTCAATAAGAAACTGTCCAAATTTCTACCGACATATTAACAAGCTTCCCATTAAAATCAAGTAAAGATTACGTAGAAAAAAACCTTACACTTTAAACGTTTTAACCAATTCACTTAGGGTTACCGTTTCATTTTTCATCGATTCTGATGCGGCCGTCGTTTCCTCAACCAATGCAGAGTTTTGTTGCGTTGCCACATCAATTTCATTCACGGCTGTGCTAATTTGATTAATCGAAATGGACTGTTCAGAAGAAGCGTCGCTAATTTCTGCCACCACCTCACTGACTTTACGAATCCCCAAAACAATGTCTTGCAACGCTTGATCAGACTGCCCAGCACGCTGAGTTCCTTGTTCAACCGCCAGCACAGCATTTTCAATTAATCCTTTAATATCACTCGCGGCTTCTGATGATTTTCCAGCCAAATTACGTACCTCACTAGCCACTACGGCAAAACCACGACCATGCTCACCCGCTCTTGCCGCTTCAACAGCAGCGTTTAATGCCAATAAATTGGTTTGAAAAGCAATACTGTCAATTAAACTGATAATTTCTTCAATTTTATGACTTGCTTCCTTAATATCCTCCATAGACTGAATGGTACTGTGCATCACTTCGGCACCTTTGTCAGCCTGTGTTTTAACCGAGTTGGATAACTGATTGGCTAACTGAGCATTTTCACTGGTCTGATTTACCGCTTGTGTAATCTGCCCCATGGTCGCAGTCGTCTCCTCCAGCGAAGCCGCTTGTCGCTGCGTACGCTCATTTAAGTCTTGACTGCCTTGATAAATTTGCTCCACATCACTCACTAAATTATGAGTACTTAAACGCGTATCCGAAATCAAACGAGAAAGATTTTTTAGCGATGTATTTAATCCAAGCGCAACTTGTTCAAATTTTCCAGAATACGCTCCTTTCACTCTTTGAGCCAAGTCGCCTTGCGACAACGCAGACACCACCTGTAAAATTTCATCTAACGCTAGTTCCGACTGGTGAATACTGTCATTGGTGCTGTCAGAAAGTGTTTTAAGCTCACCTTGTGCCACCACTTGAACTTTCTGCGAAAAATCCCCTTTAGCCATGCCTGATAAGACCAAATTAACCTCAGATATTATATGACTAATCCGGTTCATCGCTTGGTCAACAGGTTCTCGAATTGTAGCCTCCACACAAGGATCCATACGAACCGAAAAATCGCCAGTATCAATGCCTTTCACCACGGTTAAAATGGCTTGCATGGTTCGATCAAGCGCACTGACCGATTCATTAACAGCAACTTCTAAGGTTTTTAAGTCCCCTTCCGTTGCAATCGACATCCGCGCACTAAAATCCCCTTTTGCAACTTTATTTAAGGTTTTATTGGCATCCTCAATAACACAGCCAACCGCATCCAACGTATGATTAACTGCCGTTGCGGCTTGCCCTATTTCATCTTGAGAGGAAACCTGTATTCTTAATGACATATTGCCTGTTTGCTGAATTTTTTTTGCCACGCTTAACATTTCATTCAATGGCTTAAAGGCTCTTCTTGCAAACACATTTACCAATACAATCATCAGAACGAGCCAAGCTGCAACGGCAATCATGCCCCAAATAATATGTTGCTGTCGTTTTTTAGCCAGTTCAGTGGCATCAAGTGCCCGTACTAAATGTGCAATTTGCTTGCCTCGTGTATCAATTAAATGAATGCCTGCAATATCGTACGTCTTATCTTCAATCGCTTGCTGCTCTGCAATAATGGTATCCCCATTCTCGACTTGTTTAAATAGCGCCTCATTGGTTGATGAGACTAAATGGTTTCGCTCCATATCATACAACGCTACATCGGCACTCACCGCTGTTTTCATTCTTGGTAAGAGTTCAAGGTAGTAACGAACCAAAACAACCCCCCCCAATACCTTTCCGCGAGAGTTAATGGGAATAACCGTATTCACAGCAATATGTCCATCGATGTTCTTCTCCAGCCCAGAAACAGTCTTAACTTCACTTAACGATTGACGAACTAAAACACTATCAAATGCTTTTTGAAGAAAAGCCTCATCCGAGGCAAAAAGAATCGTACCACTTGGGTCAATAATAAAAATATCGGAAACCACATGTGTGGCAGATAAACGATTAAGTAGCGGGGAAATCTCTCCACTAATTTTTTGAATATCCTGTTTACGAATGGCTGATTTTAATTTTCGATTTCGAGTAATCGTCACTTGCTGGTTTTGAAGAGTAGCTTTTGCATTATCTAAATAAGAGAGGTGGGCAATGTTTAAACCATTTTGACGGCTTTTATCATAAGAATCTTCTACAAAACCTTTTTCAAAGGAAAAAATTACCCATAAAATTAGAACGGTTAAAAAAATACTGGTAATACTTCCAATAATCATTTTTGTTTTTAAGTTCATATTGCACCTTAGATTGATAACAAGCAGTCTATTCACTCTAAAATTTCTCCCCCCCCTTTTTTTTAAATCAAAGCAGATTTAGAGTGACTTTTTTAAGTTATAGGCTTAAAATATTATTCAATTGGATAGCCTGCGTCTGTCCATGCAGGAAAACCATCTCGAAAATAGTAAACTTTTTTAAACCCATGCTTAACAAGATCATCTGCTGTTTTTGACGAGCGTAAACAGCGTTCGCCATTACAATATGAAACAACGGGTTCATCCTTTGCAGCCAAATCATTCAACGCATCAGTGTTATACACCGCGGGATTTTTACGGTCTAAATGTACCGCTTCTGGAATATGACCCGCTTCCCAATCCGTCGTTTTTCTTGAATCTAAAAAAACCGCCCCCTCTTCCCAAAGTTGTTTTGCCTCAGCAGCGTTAACCGTCGTCGCACCAGCAATCGTCATGGGAGAAACCCCTGCATAAGCCCAAGAAGATAACGTTAAAACACTGGCAACCAGTGCTGTTTTTAAGGTTGTTTTGAATGTCGCTTCCATCTGGTATTCCTCATTCCTGTTTTAAAATAAAAGTTCTGATTTTTTAAAAAAACCAGAATAGATATAAAACAATATCATGAATAACCGATACTTCATTATCAAACATTTCGATAGTGCTATAAAAAACAAACCATAAGTCATTAATAATACTTATTGCCACTGTTACTATTCAGTACAACCCTTAACATTAACCGTAAAGCCCCCCATAAACCCCTTTTAACTTCAATAAATTATCATGCGTTCCCGATTCAACAACGCGCCCTCGTTCAAACACCAAAATACGATCCGCTTGCTTAATCGAACTGAGTCGATGTGCCACAATCAACACCGTTCGATTTTCAAAAAATGGTGCCAAATCTTGATACAACTGACGCTCTGTCTCCATATCCAGTGCCGAAGTGGCTTCATCCATAATCACCACACTGGGGTCTTGCAAAATCATCCGTGCAATCGCCAAACGCTGGCGCTGGCCGCCTGATAATTTAATACCATTACGCCCCACGATCGAATCCAACTGCTGATCCAAGCTCTTAACAACCTTAGCCAGTTGCGCTTGCTCTAACGCTTGCCACATCGCGACTTCGGAAACCTCACGCCCCAAGGTTAAATTAAATCGAATGCTTTGATGAAACAACACTGGATGTTGCAATACCGTGGCTACGTTTTCTCGCACCACCGACTGCCCAATCTCTGTAATCGAGTGTCCGCCGTAACACACCTCACCCGAACTGGCTTGATAAAAGCCCAATAACAGTTGCACCAGTGTCGTTTTCCCCCCCCCACTCTCACCGACCAATGCTAATTTTTCACCCTGTTTAATATCAAAGTTCAGTTTATTTAATACCCAATTTTTATTATCCGAATATCGAAACGAGAGGTCTTTTACTGCAACGGAAACAGCTTTTTTTGCTTTAAAGGGATTCACTTTAGAAGGGTATTGAGGCTCTTGATCCAAATCCAATACCTCGTTTACCCGTTGCAACGCACCACTAGCAGCACTGTAACCGTATTGAATCGCTAAAATTTCTTGTACAGGTCCCATCATAAACCAGAGATACCCAAAAACGGCCATCATCTCTCCAATGGATAAACCCGAAAACACCACCACCAACATGCTTGCGCCACGAAATAGATCAAAACCAATTAAAAAAACCATAAAGGAGAAACGGCTTGCGGCATCGCTTTTCCATGTATAGGCTTCGGACTGTTGGCGAATCGTATCGGCATGACCCCGAATGCGATCAAAAAAAGCTTTATCCTGATTGGCGGCTCGCACTTGTTGCAATGCATCTAATGTTTCCGTTAAAGACTGTTGAAACACATCCAGTGCAGTATTTTCATCTTTTTTGAGTCGCTGTACATTGCGCCCTAAACGCATCGTAAAATAAATAACCAACGGATTCAGTAATAAAATAAACAGCGCCAACTGCCAGTGCAACCAAAACAATACGATCGAAATGCCCACCAACGAAAACACGGCAATAATGATTTTTCCAACGGTCGTACCCAAAAAACTGTCGATGGTATTAACGTCATTCACCATGGTCGCTGATACACTGCCACTGCCCATGGTTTCGTATTGCGACATCGAAACCCCTTGCACACGCGCCAATAAATCCCGCCTAATTTGGTAGGCCACCTCTTTTGCGATCACGGTAAATTGTTGCATTTGCCAAACACCCATCACCAATCCCACCAAACGCAATAGAATGGTAATCAGCGTAATCACCCCAATATAGTAAACAGGCGTATGCCAATCACTGGCCACCCATTGGTTTAAAAAACCAACAATCATGCCTGGCTTATCCAGCAACACCTCATCCACCAAAAAAGGCAACAACAACGGCAACGGCACAATCGCTAAGGTCGCAAACAAGGCAATAATATGCGCCTTAATCAACGCAGGCTTATGTTGCAACACCAAATCAAAAATACGCTGCCACGTATAAGAACGCTCAGACGTAGCAACCAAAGTAACGGATTTAACAGGTAAAGAAGAAGATGGACGCATACACTCTCAAATAATGTAAAACTAAAAAAGGCTCCCAGAGCCAACGAACAAAAAACATTAGTGAATTAACACATTAATGTTTTCAGGACTGATGACTTATCATTTTTTATTTATCGTTTTTTATTTATCGTTTTTTATTCATCCTTTTTAAGGCCGACAAGACTTTCGCATTGATTCTTTCTGAAGGCATGTTTGACAGTAGCTCTAATGCCTCATCAATATGGGTAATGGTGTAGACATGAAACAGTCCTTTTTTTACCGCTTTTCTTACCTCTGCATTTAGCATCAAGTGGCTCGCATTGGCTTTTGGAATAATAACTCCCTGATCGCCTGTTAGCCCTCTTACGCAACAAATTTTATAATAGCCTTCTATTTTTTCATTTACTCCACCAATCGGCTGAATTTCACCAAACTGATTAATGGAACCCGTAATGGCCAAATCTTGGCGCATCGGAACCCGAGCGATTGAGGACAATAACGCCAATAATTCCGCAGAAGAGGCTGAATCACCCTCTACCCCGTTATAAGATTGCTCCATCACAATGGAACCACTGAAACCCAGCGCTCTTTTTTTCATATAGCGCCCACGAATATACCCAGAAAGGATCAACATCCCTTTTGAGTGAATGGGGCCTGCCATATCAACCTCTCTTTCAATGTCCAGTACCCCTTCATCCCCAGCCGAGGCTTGAGCGGTAATGCGAACGGGCTGTCCAAACGATTGATGCCCCACCGTTAAAACGGTTAAGCCATTCACCATTCCAATATGCGAACCAATGGTCGAAATCAAGACCTGTTGCTCTGTAATGGCACGGTGATAATACTCCTCCATCAATCCCGTATGAAAATCTCGCTGCTGAATGGTTAATTCAATGGTTTTTCGGTCAACACTTTTCTTGCCACTCGCTCGTGCAAACGCATTCGCCTCGGCGAGCACATCTCTTAAAATGGCTTTATTGGTATACAATCGCCCTTCATCTTCTGCCATGCGAGAGGCGTATTCAATTAATCGCTCAAAGGCCGATTTTTTAACCGGCAAATCGTCCCATTCTGAAATTTCGGCGGAAAGTTGTTTTGCCAAGGTTAGCTCATGCTCTGGCGTACGCGACAGCTCTACCTCAAACTCCACTTGGACTTTAAACAACCGATCAAATTGTGCGTCAATTTCTTGCAACGCATAAAAATGTGACGCTTGACCTGTTAAAACAAGGGTTAAATCCAGTGGAAAGTCAGGCAAATGATACGGGACAACACTGGTGGATGAGGGCACTTCAAACGTTAATCGTTTACTCATCAGTGCCGCTTTTAAATTTGACCAAATTTCAGGGTCTTTTAACACGGCTTGAATATTGACAATTAAATACCCGCCATTGGCTTGTTGTAGCAAACCCGCTTGATGATTCATGGCCAAGCTCACCGTGTCCAATGCAGAGGCCGCCGCCGAATTAATGGTGTAACCAAAAAGTTTGGGCGTGGAGGCATTTTGTTCATAAATAACAGGCGCATGCGCTAAGCCACGGTGATCAACCAGTAGATTAACCTCAAAAATAGAGAGCCCTTGCTGTTCAGAGAGTAACTCTTCCATGCTCGGCTGAGTACTTGAGGTCACTTGATCTTCTCGTTGATCCCAAAATAGGTGCAATTTAGAGACCACACTCTCTTGCAATGCATTCAAATAGGTAATGACTTCAGGTGAACGACCAAATCGTGATTTTAGTTTTTTAATTAAGGGGGTTAAATACTCATTCACCACCTCGGTATTTAATGCCTTGCCTACATCTAAAAATTCGTGCTGTAAAAAAGGAAAGTGCGTTAACCCTTTATTCAGAGCTTCTTCCACTTGATCAAAAGCCGTTAAAAATTGTTCTTGTAACTTATCATCCAGCTTTTTTAAATCCACCATACGGTAAGGCTTACCATCAATCATTGCATGCAGCACAAAGCTGTTTTCCGTTTGATTTATATCAATGCCAAGCTTTTCCGCCAAGGCAAATGCGAGCCCTAACGCCGCTTCTTGCTTATCGGCCAGCTCATTTTCTAGTTGCTGGCTTCTCAACTGATACGCGTGCCCATCAAACAGAACGGGCAGTTGTGTTTTAAGTTGCGTTACAAACTGCACCAAAGCCGTTTTAAACAGATAGCCCTGCCCTGCTTCAAAGTATAAATACTGTGTTTTATTTGCCTCACTAAAATCCGACACCAATACAACATCCGAAGGCAGAGGTTTTTGTGCTGCCGTTTTTTTAAGCATGGCTTTGGTCATGCCAATGCGACCAACACCAGGTTCTCCCATAATAAAAATATGATTGTGCTTACGCTTCAAATGCAGTCCAAAATTTAAAGACTGATACGCTCGTGGATGAAAATGCTGCATAAACGCAAGAATTTCAGCGTCCTTGTCCTTAATTTTATCAGGGGAAATATCTTCGGACTGAAGTTGAGTAAAACGGTAAAGCTGGGAGCTGGATAATTTTTCCATAAAGGTCTCATTTTAAATTTTAAAGGCTTTTAAAAATCGATAAAGCGCCACTATACCAAATTATCAAACCCTTCATATAAGCTTTAGACTGCTATGCATTCAACGAGCCGCAATAATACTCATATTACCCACGCATTCAAGGCAGTATGGAGTGCCTACACTATCCATTTATTACACGCCAAAATTCATGTAACATAGAAACTCTGGTTCTCTCATTTAAACAGGTCACTCAGGCACGCATGATGACGGTCATGGTGATCACAGCCATTAAAAACAAAAGAATACACGCATAAAAAAAGCCCTTTTAAGGACTTTTTTTTATAACGTTTTTTTTAGATAACTCGTTTATTTTTTCTTCTTAGGTGGCATTAAGTCCGTAATCGTGCCTTCTGCCATCTCTGCGGCAAAACATAACGTTTCAGACAGCGTAGGATGTGGGTGAATGGTTAACCCAATGTCTTGCATGTCGGCGCCCATTTCTATCGCCAACATCGCTTCGGCAATGAGCTCACCCGCATTAGGCCCTACAATCCCACACCCCAATAAACGGTGTGTTTTAGCACAGAACATCGCTTTAGTTAAGCCTTCATCGCGTCCTAAACTTAAGCTACGACCTGAGGCCGCCCATGGGAAGGCGCCTTTTTCGTACTCAATGCCTTCGTCCTTAAGCTCTTGTTCAGTTTTACCCGCCCAAGCAATTTCAGGATCGGTATACGTAACGGAAGGAATGCCCATTGGGGTGAATGCACTTGGCATGCCGTTAATGACTTCTGCCGCTACTTTTCCTTCATGCACCGCTTTGTGTGCCAACATCGGTTGCCCCACAATATCACCAATGGCATAAATATGATCTACATTGGTTTTTTGACGCTCATCCACCTCAATAAAGCCCCAATCATTGACCACAACGCCCGCTTTTTCGGCATCAATTAAGTTACCATTGGGCGAACGACCGACCGCCACCAATACGCGATCAAAGGTATCGGTTTCTGGGCAGTTTTTGCCTTCAAAGGAGACCACTAATCCCGCATCGGTTGCTTCTACATTCGTCACTTTAGATTTAAGGTAGATATTTTCGTACTGTTTTTTAATTTTTTTCAATAGCGGTTTGCTAATGTCTTTATCGGCACCAGGAATAATGGTGTCACCGAGCTCAACTACGGTAATACTGGAGCCAAACGAGTCATATACTTGTGCCATTTCCAGCCCAATAATCCCCCCCCCTATGACCAAAAGACGTTTAGGAATTTCTTCCAGTGCCAAGGCATCGGTTGAGTCCATCACTCTTGGATCATCGTGTGGAATAAACGGCAGCTTTACTACGCGAGAACCTGCGGCAATAATGGCGCTTTTAAAGGCGATGGTTTGTGTGCCACCATCGGTAAGCTCAACGGTAATGGTATTGGATGAGCTGAATTTGCCGTAGCCATTCACAATGTCCACTTTACGCGCTTTGGCCAAGCCTGCTAGCCCGCCCGTTAGTTTGTTAATGACGCCATCTTTAAACGCACGAATTTTATCAATATCAATTTCTGGCTCTTGAAAGGTAATGCCGTGTGCCGACATATCACGGGTTTCATTTAACACCACAGACATGTGCAATAAGGCTTTGGATGGAATGCACCCCACGTTTAAACAAACGCCACCAATACTACTGTATCGTTCGACCATCACCACTTTTTTGCCTAAATCAGAGGCTCTAAAGGCGGCGGTATACCCGCCTGGGCCTGAGCCTAACACCAGCACTTCGCACTGAACATCAGCCTCTGGCAAGCTGGCAGATGACACCGCAACGGGTGCTGTTTTTTCCGATTCGGCAGGCGATTCGGTCTTACCGACAGAAGCATCCACATTGTTTGCAATGGTTTCTGCGCTGGCAATTTCCATGGTACCAATAATAGAACCTTCGGCGACTTTATCGCCTACTTCGGCTGAAAAGGAGACTATTTTTCCTGCAAAAGGCGCGGGGATTTCCATGGTCGCCTTATCGGACTCCAGCGTAAGCAAAGAGTCGTCTTGTGCCACTTCTTCGCCTGCCGAGACCAGTACTTCAATTACTTCTACTTCGGCAAAATCCCCAATATCAGGGACGACAATATCTACAATTTTGGTCATATCTACTTCCTACAAAATCAGCTGACGTAAATCAGATAAGTATTTACCCACCGTGGTGGTAAAACGAACGCCTTCCGCACCATCTAATGCGCGGTGATCATAAGAAACACTGAACGGCATAATTAAGCGAGGAATAAATTCGGAACCGTTCCATACAGGTTGCATTTTTGCTTTAGACAACCCCATAATGGCGACTTCTGGTGCATTCACGATGGGCGTAAACTGAGTGCCACCAATGCCCCCTAAACTTGAAATAGTAAACGTACCACCCGACATATCCGATGCAGACAACTTACCTTCTCGTGCTTTACCAGAAAGCTCCATTAGGTCACGCGAGAGTTCATAAATGCCTTTTTTATCGACGTCTTTCACCACGGGAACCATCAATCCATTCGGCGTATCAACGGCAATACCAATGTTGTAGTACTGTTTTTTAATGATGGATTGACTATCAGGAGACAAAGACGCATTAACACTTGGGAAGTCTTGCAACGCCTTGACCACGGCTTTCATTACAAACACCAATGGTGTGAGCTTAATACCTTGTTTTTCGGCGATGGCTTTTTGGTCTTTACGGAACTGATCCATCTCGGTAATGTCACACTCATCAAACTGGGTAACGTGCGGTACATTTAACCAACTGGCGTGTAAGAATTTGCCTGAAATCTTTTTGATTCGACCCAACGCTTCCGTAGTAGTTTCACCAAATTTACTGAAATCAATCGTCGCAATGGGTGGAATACCTGCTCCACTGGTTGCGCCAGCAGAAGCACCGCTCTGCATGACCGCCTTAATCAGTCCTTCCACATCCGTTTGCTGAACACGCCCTTTTGGCCCTGTTCCGGTTACTTGAGTCAGCTCAACACCCAATTTACGTGCAAACGCGCGTACCGAAGGGGACGCATGCGATGCCGCCCCCATTGATTGGGCGTTCACAGGCTTGCTGTTCGAAACAGGCGCTTGAACGGGTGCGGTTTTTGGCGCTTCAACCACGGGTGCTGGCGGAGCCACCTCTGTGGTCTCCTCTTTAGCGACTTCTTTCGTCACCTTTTGAGAGGAGTCACTCTGTGCATCGGCAGAGACTTCGATGTCAAAAACATAGTCGCCTTCTGCAACGTCGTCACCGACTGAAACGGCAATTTTGGTGATTTTTCCTGCCACGGGAGAGGGAATCTCCATCGTTGCTTTATCCGATTCTAAGGTTAAAAGAGAGTCGTCAACTGCAACGACGTCACCCTCTGAAACCAACACTTCAATCACTTCAACCGAATCAAAGTCACCAATATCAGGAATATTAATTTGCTGTGTCGCCATACTGTATTTTTCCTAGAAAAATCCCCCCCCCCTATATTTTCAAAGGAGGGGGGGGAAAATTTATAAAATCATCATCGCTTTTAAATGGTTTAAGCGTGCAATGGAAAGGTTTTTTCGCTGTCAATTCCATACTTGGTAATCGCTTCAGCAACCACTTCAGGTTTAATACTGCCCGCATCGGCCAAGGCTTTAAGTGCTTCAATCACAACATAGTAACGGTTCACTTCAAAGAAGCTACGCAACTTTTCTCGTGTATCTGAGCGACCAAATCCATCGGTTCCCAGTACATAGTATTCACCCGGAACATATTGACGAATGCGCTCGGGGAAATCGCGAATGTAATCGGTGGCGACAATAAACGGTCCTTCTGCACCCGATAATTTTTCGGTCACAAATGGCACTTTAGGGGTCTCGGTTGGGTGCAAGGTATTCCAACGAACGGCTTCAATCCCATCACGACGCAATAGGTTAAAACTGGGCACGCCCCAAATATCTGCGGCTACATTCCACTCACTTTCCAACATTTCTGCTGCCGCAATCACTTCACGGAAAATGGTACCTGAGCCCATTAACTGAACTTTATGATCCAACTTCACTTTGGTGGTTTTAAGCTTATACAACCCTTTTAGAATATCCTCTTCCGACCCTTCTGGCATCGCAGGGTGTGAGTAATTTTCGTTCATGGCGGTAATGTAATAAAACACATCTTCTTTTTGATTAAACATGCGCTTAATTCCGTCACGAATAATCACTGCCATTTCAAACGCAAAGGTAGGATCATAACTTAAGCAGTTTGGAATGTGATCGTACTGAATAAGGTTGTGTCCATCTTGGTGCTGTAGCCCTTCACCTTCCAGCGTAGTACGACCCGCTGTACCACCGATTAAGAAACCACGTGCACGCGAATCACCAGCGGCCCAAGCCAGATCACCAATACGTTGGAAACCAAACATTGAGTAGTAAATATAGAATGGAATCATACTCACGCCATAGTTTGCGTAGGCGGTAGAAGCAGCGATCCAATTAGCCATCGCCCCCGCTTCGTTAATGCCCTCTTCAAACACTTGACCGTGTGACGACTCTTTGTACCACATCAACTGATCGTTATCCATTGGCTCATAAAGCTGACCCGCAGGATCATAAATACCCACTTGACGGAACAGCCCTTCCATACCAAAAGTACGTGCTTCATCGGGAATGATGGGCACGATACGAGGCCCGAGTTTTTTATCACGTAATAAGATAGAGATAATACGAACAAACGCCATGGTGGTGGACATTTCACGCTCACCCGTGCCCTCTGTTAGCATTTTAAAGGTCGATAGTTCAGGAACAGGTAAAGGTTCGGCATTATCAATTCGCTCAGGCAAAGAGCCACCTAATGCTTCACGACGCTCTGTCATGTACTTCATGGCCTCTGAATTTTCATCGGGCACATAAAACGGCACCTGCTTTTCCAAATCATCGTCTGAGAATGGAATGGCAAAACGATCACGGAAATACTTTAAGCCGTCGTTATCTAATTTTTTCTGTTGGTGTGCGTTATTGGCCGACTCGCCATAAGGCCCCATTCCATACCCTTTAACCGTTTTGGCTAAAATAACGGAAGGTTGACCTTTAATCTCTTCGGCACGTTTGTACGCGTTATACACTTTACGTGGCGAGTGACCACCACGGGTTAGCCTAAAGATTTCATCATCACTCATATCCGCAACTAACGCGGCGGTTTCTGGGTACTTACCAAAGAAGTGCTCTCTTACAAACGCACCGTCTTTTGCTTTGTAACCTTGGTACTCACCATCCACCACTTCGCCCATGCGCTGAATCAGCTTGCCCGAAGTATCTTTTTGAAACAATCGATCCCAGCCACCGCCCCAAATAACTTTGGTAACCACCCAGCCAGCGCCTCTAAAAACGCCTTCTAACTCTTGAATAATACTCGCATTCCCACGAACCGGCCCATCTAAACGCTGTAAATTACAGTTAATAACAAATACTAAATTATCTAATTTTTCACGTTTAGCAAGTTGCAATGCACCACGTGATTCTGGCTCATCCATCTCGCCATCACCCAAAAAGGCCCACACTTTACGACCGGATGTTTTTGCCAATCCACGCGCTTCCATGTACTTCATAAAACGTGCTTGGTAAATGGCCATTAAAGGCCCTAGCCCCATCGAAACAGTAGGGAACTGCCAATAGTCACTCATTAGCCAAGGGTGAGGATAAGAGGAAAGTCCGTTGCCATCCACTTCTTGACGGTAGTTTCTTAACTGCTCTTCGGTTAAGCGCCCTTCCATAAAAGAACGCGCATACATGCCTGGCGCAGTATGCCCTTGAAAGAAAATCAGATCGGCACCCAACTCATGTTTTGGCCCTTTAAAGAAGTGGTTCATTCCTACTTCGTATAAGGTACAACTCGACGCATACGAGGCGATATGCCCTCCCACGCTGGTATTTTTATTGGCACCCGATACGATCGCCATCGCATTCCAACGCAAAATGGCACGAATCTTCGTTTCAAGTTCTTCATTACCGGGATAATTAACCTGCTGCTCTTCCGAAATGGTATTGATATACGGCGTATTGGCCGAATAAGGCATATCAATACCATGTACGCGTGCTTTTTCAATTAGCGTTGCAATAAGATGTTGTGCCTTCTCGCTTCCTTCAAAGGAAACAACGGCTTCTAAAGCGTCAATCCACTCTTGTGTTTCTTGTGGATCTTGGTCGATAAACTGTTCGCTCATTTAGAGAGTACCTCATGGATTGGAAATTTTATATGTTGGATACAATTCCGAATTCCCAGATAGAAAATTCGGACAATCGCCAAACTATTTACCCTAATCCATAGATAAAAATGTGAATTAAAGTGTAAGTCTTTGACGTATTTTCAGTATTCATAGGCCTTTTCAAGGCCAACAACAAGGCAAATAAAGTGGTGGAATGATAACATTTTTTTCGTCAAAATTCCGTTAAAGCCTCTCTCTATCACCTAAGAGTAAAGAGAGAGAAACAGTAAGTTATTGAAATTTTAGGAAAACTGAAATCGGCAATACCTGAATCCAGAAGAATCAAACAAGCCTCTTTTCAATTTTATTTTTGAATTTCGTGCTAAGGTAAATACTTATGTAACCAAAATTTTTCAAGCGTCACTTCCAGCTCCGTTAACGCCTGTTGGTAAACCGATTGTTTAAAGTTAATCACCTCTTGCACAGGTCGCCAGTAATCCACCCACGCCCAATCCTCAAACTCTGGTTTTTCATGACAGGCCAAGTTAATGCAGTCATATTCACCTTCAAGCCCCAGCATAAACCAAATTTGTTTTTGTCCAATGCATAATGGACGGCTATGCTGACGAATCAAATGCTTTGGTAAATCATAACTAATCCACCCTTCTGTTCGCCCTAGCACTCGAACATCCGAAGCCTCTAGCCCTACCTCCTCTTTTAGCTCTCTAAAAAGCGCTTGCTGTGGGGTTTCATTCTCACGAATGCCTCCCTGAGGAAATTGCCATGCATCTTGGTGAATGCGCTTACCCCAAAACAACTTCCCCTCTTTATTGACAATAATAATGCCAACATTAAACCTATAACCATCTATATCGATCATGGGAACCTTGAATCATTTAATTTTTATGGGTACATAGTGCCTAATAATGACCTATTTTTCAATCCATAATTTAATAAATCTACGCAAATCAACTTGTCGCAACCTTCTCTTTGGTTTAGCATTATCCAAATTCTAAATGGACTCACACTTATGGCGCTTGCAATTTTTGATCTAGACAACACACTCATCGCAAATGACAGCGATTTTTTATGGGGGGAGTTTTTGGTTGCCAATGGCTACGTTGATGCCGAACAATTCGCCCAGCAAAATGCCCAGTTTTTTCAAGATTACCAGCAAGGTTGTTTAGACATTACCGCCTACCAACGATTTGCACTGAAACCATTGAGTGAGCAAACCTTAGAAACACTTGAGCAATGGCATCAACAATTTATGCAGCAATACATTGAACCCATTTTATTGCCCAAAGCACATGCCTTAGTTGAAAAACATAAAAAGAACGGCGATCGAGTACTCATCATTACCGCCACCAATACCTTCATTACGCGCCCAATTGGCTTACGATACGGCATAACAGAACTGCTTGGCACGGAAGGAGAAATTAAAAATGGACGCTATACGGGCGAAATTTCAGGAACTCCAACCTTTCAAGAAGGCAAAGTTACCCGTTTAAATGAGTGGCTAAAACAAGAGAATGAAACACTGGAAGGCAGTTTTTTTTACTCCGACTCTCACAACGACCTCCCTCTCTTAAAATTGGTGGATTACCCTGTGGTGGTTGATGGAGATGAAACGCTGATTAAATTTGCAGAAGCGCACCAGTGGCCAATGACTAGCCTAAGATAAATCGCTTTAACAAAGGAGGAGAGGGGGGGGGAATTTGTTTAAATTTTCTCCCCCCCCCCCTCTTTGTACATTCAAGAAAGCCACTAAACTAACAATTACAGCGCCATCTCCTCTTTAATTTGCGCCACCCACTCACTGATTCGTGTATCGGTTAGCTCTGGCTGTTGATCTTCATCAATGCCCAGCCCTACAAAAAATTCTTCGTCTTCGGTGATGGCCTTTGATTCGTCAAACTCAAACCCTTCTGTTGAAGTGTAGCCCGCTGGGGTTGCGCCATTTTCTACGGCTATATCATGCATAAAGCCCATCGCATCTAAAAAATATTCGGAATAATCAGCTTGGTCACCCAAGCCAAAGCACGCCACGGTTTTACCCGTAAAGTCGATGCCTTTAAAGTCTTTCCAAAAGTCATCCCAACTGCTTTGCAACTCCCCGTAATACCACGTCGGTTGGCCTAAAATAATCTTATCGTGTTTCGCAAAGTCGTCTGCACTGGCGGTTGCAATGTCATAAACATCAACGTTATCCGCACCTATTTCATCTTTAATAAGATCCGCAACGCGTTCTGTATTGCCCGTATCCGTTCCATAAAATAGACCTACCTTACTCATATTATTATCCTTCTCTATTTTTAAACTTAAAAATTCATATAATTTACTGTTAAACTATTTTTTAAATTCTGAACGCTAAAAACAATTTAAGCAACCTGTAACTATTACGACACAATTAATTCACACTATTTAAAAAAACAGTTGTTATGAAAAACGCTCCGCCTGTTGATTGCTTTAAATGCCATCATTTTTTTGTTACTTGGGACAGCAATAACCCACGAGGCTGCAAGGCATTTGGGTTTAAAACCACCCAACTTCCTAGCGCTGTGGTACTGGAAACCTCTGGTGAACCTTGTTTAAAATTTTGCCCAAAAAATCCACCATCCAACGCCAATAACGGCAATGGCTGGATTGCCTAAAAAGCCTCATCATTCATTCCAATAACCGCTCTAAAGCTCGCCATAAAAAATAAGCACCGGGGTCTGTTTTTCGCCCTGGAGCAATATGACTGTGCCCAACCACGTCATGCGCATATAAACTAGGATAAGCCACCCATAGGGCTTTAATCACACCCGCTAAACTTTGATATTGACTGGCGGTATAACAGGTTTCATCCGTCCCTTCTAGCTCAATACCAATCGAGAAGTCATTACACCCTTTTCGCCCGTTAAAACAAGAGTGTCCTGCATGCCATGCTCGCAGATGAAACGGCACATACTGCACCACCTCACCATCACGCCGAATCAATAGATGTGCCGAAACCTTTAGGTGTTCAATGTCTTTAAAAAAGGGATCGTCATCAGGATTTAATTGATTGGTAAAAAGCTGCTCAATCGCCTCTCCGCCAAATTGATTAGGGGGTAAGCTTATGCCATGTACCACAATCAATTCAGGCATGATGCCTTTAGGGCGTTGATCGGCATTTGGACTTTCAACAAACTGCACCCCCACTAACAACCCCGTTTCAGGCTGAATCATATAAGCATTTTCTAAAGAGTACGCAGTCATAGTGCTTAGTATACGTGAATCCATAATTCATTGGGTCAAAACGCCACAGGGTGAACTCAAATTTTTCGAATTTTTCAGCCAAAACCCCCCTCAATATTAACAGACACCTTATAATATAGTTCTCTCATTAACCAATATGATGAACAAAATGAACGATATAAACTACTTTGACGCGTTAGAAAATACCGTTTCAATTGCCTTACAAGAGGACATTCGAGGTGGCGATTTAACCGCAGAATTGATTCCGATTACCACGCAGGCTGAGGCCAAAATTATTTGCCGTGAATCGGCAACACTCTGCGGTCGGCCTTGGTTTGATGAGGTGTTCAGACAGGTGGATGACAGCATTCAAATCGAATGGCTGGCCGAAGAAGGTGATGCGATCTCTGCCGACCAAACACTTTGCCTGATTAAAGGCTCGGCTCAACGTATTTTAACGGCCGAACGAACGGCGCTTAATTTTTTACAAACCCTATCGGCGACCGCCTCGACCACTGCTCAATATGTCGCTCTACTCAAAGGGTCTCGAACCCAACTGTTGGATACTCGAAAAACCATTCCCGGATTACGCTTGGCGCAAAAATACGCCGTGGCATGTGGGGGGGGTAAAAATCACCGCATGGGTTTATATGATGCCATTTTAATCAAAGAAAACCACATTATGGCGGCGGGCAGTATTCTGAATGCCGTGACCACGGCAAAACAAAATCACCCTGACATTACGGTAGAAGTTGAAACGGAAAATTTAGACGAAGTACAGCAAGCGTTAGATGCTAAAGCGGATATTATTATGCTGGATAATTTTAGCCTAGAGATGATGGCACAAGCGGTCGAAATGGTGGCACGAAAAGCTAAGTTGGAAGTGTCAGGTAATGTAGAATTACAACACCTTAGCAAACTTATTGAAACCAATGTAGACTTTATTTCAACGGGTGCTATCACCAAACACATCCAAGCCATTGATCTGTCAATGCGCTTTAAAATGACATCGTAATAAATTGATTTTAAACAAATTAAATAAACTAAAAGAATTAGGACATTAACCCACGTGCACGAACACATTCTGTTAAACATTGTTTTTTTACTGGGCATCGCGGTACTCATCGTCGCGGTATCCAGACGCTTACATTTCCCCCCAATATTAGGCTATATTATAGTTGGAATGATTGTGGGGCCTTATGGCTTAAGTTTAATTGAAAAAGAGGAAAACATCAGCCTACTGGCCGAGTTTGGGATTGTATTTTTGCTCTTTGCCATCGGGTTAGAGTTCTCTTTTAACCAAGTAATTGCGATGCGACGACTGGTTTTTGGACTAGGAACCGCACAAGTTTTTATTACCGCACTAGTGGCATTTGGTATAGGTTGGTTAGCGGGCTTAGACACCAATACCAACATTATTATTGCGGGTGCATTTGCTCTCTCCTCCACCGCCATTGTGATTAAACAACTGACTGAACAGTCAGAAATTCATTCCAGACACGGCCGTTCCACCGTGGGCATTTTAATCTTTCAAGACATCATGGCCATTCCGCTGTTGATTTTAATTCCTGCATTGGCGTTAAGCATGACCGATGGAGGCGAAAATGCACTGGCCTCTACTCTCGGCATCGCTTTTTTAAAAGGTGTATTGGTGGTGATCATTATGTATTTAATTGGTCGCTACCTTCTTAAACCGCTGTTTCATGAAGTGGCTTCTGCCAAATCACAAGAACTGTTTACACTAACCGTATTAACCGTTGCGCTGGGTGCCGCTGTCTTTACCGAAGAGATGGGGCTTTCCATGACGCTAGGGGCTTTTTTAGCGGGAATGATGCTCAGTGAAACCGAATATCGCCATCAAATTGAGTCTGACATTCGCCCTTTTCAAGACATTTTTTTAGGGCTGTTTTTTGTTACCGTCGGGATGATTATCTCGCTGGACATTTTGATTGAACACTTTTGGACGGTTATTTTACTGACCATTGCGATTTATGTCGTTAAAGGTGCTGTGTTATATGGCGTATCACGCCTATTTGGTAAGCCACAAGGAGTTTCAACACGTGTCGCCCTCTCCCTTTCACAAGTGGGTGAATTTACCTTAGTCATCATGACGCTTGCCTTTACCTATAACTTACTGCCCGAACAAGAGGGCAATATCCTATTAACCGCGGCCGTATTGAATATGGCGATTGCGCCCCTCTTAATTAAATTTAACGGACGTATTGCAAACGTTATTCACCCAACCAGCTACAAAGCCAATCAAAAAGAAATTGAGCACTCCATTGAAGAGGAAACCCAACACATTTCACATCACGTTATTTTATGTGGCTTTGGTCGTGTTGGGCAAATTGTAGGACGTTTATTACACTTTTCAAACCAGCGATTCATCGCCTTAGACATGGACATTTCACGTGTAAACGAAGCACACGCAGCGGGCGAAAATGTCTACTACGGCGATGCAAGCAAGCAAACAATTTTGCACGCCGCGGTTATTGAACGCGCTAAGATCGTCATCATCACCTTTACTGACCTACATGCCTCCATCAAAATTTTAAAAGCGATTCGTCAAGTCAATGAAAAAATTCCAATTCTCGTTCGAACTATTGATGATAAAAACCTCAGTGAACTCATTGATGCTGGTGCCACCGAGATCATTCCTGATACCTTTGAATCCAGCATTATGCTGGCATCCCATCTATTGATAATGCTCGGCCATCCACCCAGAAGAGTATTAAGACTGACCCGTAGTATTCGTAAAGATCGCTATCAATTATTAGACAACTTCTACCCTGGTGAAGACGATAACCCATTCCAAAAACATCAAATAATGAAACACATTATTCATACGGTTCTATTAGATGAAACGAGCTTTATTGTCGGCAAGCGAATTAGAGATATTGAGTTAAAAGAACTTAATATCAGCATAAAAGCCATTAAACGCGGGCAAGTACGTGGTGAAAGTCCATCCGAAGATACCTTAATAAAAGCCAATGACAGCATTGTCATAACAGGACTGCCAGAGGATGTAAAAAAGGCGGAGTTCTTCTTTAAAACGGGAAAGTAAAACTTAAACTAAAAAAACTTAAACGAACATTACTCCATCCAAATGAAAGAAGCGATTCGCCCTGTTTTTCCTGAACGTCGATAAGAATAAAACTGTTCTGATTGTGCATAGGTACACAAATCACCGCCGTAAATATTGGTAACGCCCAGTTTATTTAACTCTTTACGCACCAAGCCCACTAAATCGGCTTGGTATTTAAAAGATTTTTTTGTATTTAAAACAGAGGGGGGGGTAAAAAATTCTGCATTTTTGGGACATTTTTGAACAAACGCATCCAATACCTCCTGCCCAACTTCAAAATATTCTTGACTGATGGCTGGGCCAATCCAAACCAATAACGCGTGTGACTCTCCTCCCTCTTTTGCCAAAAAACTCTGAATCGTTTTACTGACAATGCCTTTATGCAAACCTTTCCAACCTGCATGAATGGCTGACACCAACGATCCTTGTTGATTTGTAATCAGCAGAGGCAAACAGTCTGCGGTCATCACAATCGATACACAGCCCTTTTGCATTGTCCATGATGCATCGGCAATAGGGGGGGGAGAATTTTTGATATTCAATGAATTTAAGCGTTCTTTTGAAAGCTCTATCGCCACATTCGTATGCTGTTGATCTAACCAGTAAGGTGCGGAAGGTAAATTGGCCTGAGAGACAAGTGTATGTCGATTTTTCTCAACCGAACTTAAGTCATCTCCCACATGAGTTGCCAAATTAAAACCATCAAACGGAGGAAAGCTTGCCCCCCCCTCTCGCGTAGTACAAAGCGCTTTAATATGTTTGGGTGCGGGCCATTTAGGAACAATAAACATAACGATTACTTCGGAATGTCCTCATCCGTCACCCACTCAACTTCGACACCATAGTCGTAATCAAAACCGTCTTTGCCGAGCATTTTAGACTCATAAAGTTCAATGTCTTCACGCAAAACATCAATCAACTCAAACATATCATCAGGTATCTCGGTTTTCCACTTCACTTTTCGCCCTGTTACAGGATGCTCAAAGCTAAGTGCCCCTGCGTGTAACGCTTGACGCTTAAAGTTACGTAAAAAATCAACCAATTCATTGTCCATGCCTTTTGGAATTCTAAAGCGCTTACCATAAGTTTGGTCGCCCACCAACGGGTAACCAAGTGATGCCATGTGCACTCGAATTTGATGGGTTCGTCCTGTTTCTAATTTAACCCGAACACGTGTGTAGTCTCTAAAACGCTCCAATACTCGATAGTGCGATACGGCCTCTTTTCCACCAAATTCTCGAATTGCCATCTTAGTACGATCTTTTGGGCTACGGCCAATGGGCTTGTCGACCGTGCCACCTGCCGTCATTTGCCCGACCACGACCGCATCGTAAATACGCTCAACATCATGGCGTTGCAATTGGTCAACCAAGTGAGTCTGTGCGGGAATGGTTTTTGCGACCACCATTAATCCCGAGGTATCTTTGTCCAGTCGATGAACAATGCCTGCACGCGGCACATCTCGTAACGCTGGATCGTGAAACAACAGTGCGTTCATTATCGTGCCATCGGGATTACCTGCACCAGGATGCACTACCATCCCGACGGGTTTATTAATAATCATAACACTGTCATCTTCATAAAGAATATTCAATGGAATATCTTGTGCGGGTGCGTTTAAATCCGTTGTAATCTCCACCAACAGTTCAACTTTTTCCCCCCCTAAGACGGTCTGTTTAGGCCGGTTCCAAACCACGCCATCCAACGTGACATTCCCCTCTTTAATCCATTTCTGAATACGGCTTCGGGAATACTCTGAAAAAAGTGGCACAATCGCAATATCAAGCCGCTCTCCTAACGATTCGTGCGAGAGAACGGCTGTTAATGTTTGTTTATTCAATGAAGGAACCTCTGATTCAGATTGATTAAATATGATACAATCGTATCAATTTTTATATAAAACATATTGTACCTAAGAAACATGAAAAAAACGCTACTATCCACTCTATTCATTGCCCTTTTAAGCTTACAAGGTTGCTCCTCAATCACCTCTTTGGTTGCCAAAGAGGACTCTGAAAAAAGTGCAGAAGAATTTTACAATTCGGCCACCATCGCTTTTAAAGCAGGAATGTGGGATGCGGCAATCAAAGAGTATGAAAAACTCAAATCGTATTATCCCTATGGCGACTACACAGAACAGAGCTATACCGAGCTTGCTTACGCTTATTACCGTTACAACGAACCCGAATCCGCGATTCGTGAATTAGACGAGTTCGCACGTCTATTTCCCAAACACCCTAATATTGACTATGCCTTATACCTTAAAGCGCTCTCTGCCGAATCCATCAATAAAAATTGGTTGGATAAATGGATCACCGACCCCGCCGATCGAGACACCCAATCGGCCTTACGTGCATTTCAATATTATAGCGAGCTGGTAAAACGCTTTCCTAACAGCCGTTATACCGAAAAAGCCAACCAACGCCTGATTGTATTACGCAACCAAGTCGCACGTCATGAGTTTCATGTGGCGGAATTTTATTTTAATAAGCAAGCCTATTTGGCCGCAGTAAACCGTGCTACTTATATTTTAGAAAATTACCCTCAATCAGTGGTGACACAGGAAACTTTAATGTTACTAGAGCAAGCTTATACCAAGCTAGAGATGCCTGAAGTTGCTCACAATGTACGACAAGTTATGGCTTTAAATCAAGAAAAAATCACTCCATCCCTACAAGCGGCCAAACAAAAAGAGCTTGAAAGTCAAAATAAAAGCTGGTGGCAAAAAACAACAGAGTTCTTTGACGGAGTCACTGAGTAGCAAGCAAATAACCTACTCAGAATACCCACTGGTAATCGGATAACGTCGATCACGTCCAAAGGCTCTATGTGTGATTTTAACCCCTGGCGCGGCTTGTCGGCGTTTATACTCATTGCGATCAATCATTTTAATCACTCTGCGCACATCCTCTTCTGGTATTCCTAACGCACAAATTTGTTCTGGCGTTTGATCCTCTTTTACATACGCTTTAATAATGGCATCCAACACACTGTATTCAGGTAATGAATCTTGATCTTTTTGATCTGGGCGAAGTTCGGCCGATGGCGCTCGGGTAATCACTCGCTCAGGAATGGCGGGTGACAGTGTATTGCGGTACTCCGCTAAACGGTACACCAACATTTTTGGAATGTCTTTTAAAGGTGAAAATCCGCCAACCATATCGCCATACAGTGTGGAGTATCCCACCGCGACTTCGCTCTTATTGCTGGTTGCCAGCACCATTTTTCCACACTTATTCGAGATTGCCATTAAAATCGTGCCTCGAATACGCGCCTGTAAATTCTCCTCTGTCACGTCCTCTTCCATGCCTGAAAATCGAGATGAAAGCGCTTGTTCAAAAGAAAGATAGGTCTCTTCAATTGGAATGGAGTGGTAGTTTACCTTGAGCATTTCAGCCTGTTTTGCAGCATCTTGCTTGCTGATGTCTGCGGTATATCGAAACGGCATCATTACCGCCTCTACCTCATCCGCACCCAGCGCATCCACGGCAATGGCCAGCGTAAGCGCCGAATCAATGCCGCCCGATAAGCCCAACAGTACACCTGAAAAACCATTTTTAATCACATAGTCTCTCAGCCCCATCTTCAGTGCTTGATACACGCGTGCTTCATCTTCATATAACTCGGCTATTTCGCCCTGTTTTATGCCGACGGTTTGCGCCTGCTTTACCAGCGTAACGGAAGAGAGAGAGACTTTAAATTCTGGACTTTGTACACAAACGTCTCCCAAAGAGTTCATAGCAAACGAGCCACCATCAAACACTAACTCATCTTGCCCGCCTACCTGATTAACGTAAATAACAGGTAAGCCCACTTCGTCCACACGACGTTGAATCATTCGTAAACGGTCTTGATGTTTTTCAGCCGAAAAAGGCGAGGCATTTAACGATAAAATAACGTCTGCACCTGCATCTTTGGCTTGTGTCACAGGGGAGATTTTCCAAATATCTTCGCAAATCAACAAGCCAAAACAGATGCCTTTAAACTCCACCACACATGGGCGGTCGCCCGCTTCAAAATAACGTTGCTCATCAAACACACTGTAATTGGGTAAATTTTGCTTCATGTAACTGGCTTGAATCATCCCTTCCTCAATCCACGCCACCATATTAAAACACTCACCCAACTGATCCTTCATTGGGTAACCGACCACACAAACCACATCGGTAACTTGCTCACAAATTGTTGATAACGCTTGATTTACTTGAGGGTACAAACCCTCTCTAAGTAAAAGGTCTTCGGGTGGATACCCAGTAATGGTCATTTCAGGAAATACAACAATGTCCGCAGATTTCTCATTCATTGCTTGATGACACGCCGTAATAATTCGTTGTGTATTGCCTAAAATATCCCCCACAACAGGATCTATTTGAGCCATAACAACCGTTACCTGCGAACTCATAATTAAGAAAGTGCCTTTAACATCGCACTGCCCAACTCCGCAGGTGAGGAGACAATAGTGACACCCGCAGATTCTAGCGCTGCAAACTTCGCCTCAGCTGTGCCCTTCCCTCCACTGACAATGGCTCCCGCATGACCCATGCGTTTACCCGCTGGCGCGGTGACTCCTGCAATATAAGCCACAACGGGCTTGCTAACATGCGCTTTAATAAATTCTGCGGCATCCTCTTCGGATTGTCCGCCAATCTCACCAACCATAATAATGCCTTCGGTTTGTGGGTCTTCTTGAAACAACGCCAAACAGTCAATAAAATTCATCCCTTGAAGGGGGTCACCGCCAATTCCAACACAAGTGGATTGCCCCAAGCCATTTTGAGTGGTTTGGTGTACCGCTTCATAGGTTAACGTACCCGAACGCGAAACCACGCCCACTTTGCCCACTAAATGGATATGACCCGGCATGATACCGATTTTACAGCCATCTTGATTATCTCCTGGGGTAATTAAACCTGGGCAATTGGGGCCAATTAAATACGCGTCTGAGGTTTCGAGCACGGCACGAACTTTTAACATATCTGCAACAGGAATGCCTTCGGTAATGCAGGTAATCACTTTGATTCCTGCCATGATCGCTTCAATAATCGAATCCGCCGCAAAAGCGGGTGGAACATAAATCATTGAGGCTTCTGCACCCGTTTGTGCAATGGCCTCCTTAACAGTATTAAAAACGGGTAATCCTAAATGCGTTTGCCCCCCTTTTCCTGGCGTCACTCCCCCAACCATTTTAGTACCATAAGCGATGGCTTGCTCGGAGTGAAAGCTCCCCTGTTTTCCAGTAAATCCTTGGCAAATAACCTTAGTATTGTGATTAATTAAAATACTCATTCTATTTATTTCCCTGCTAACTCAACGGCTTTAACGGCGGCATCAGCCAACCCGTCTGCGGTGATAATACGTAAACCACTTTGCGCTAGTTTTGCACGCCCTAGTTCAACATTTGTGCCTTCCAAGCGCACCACAACAGGAATAGTCAGTCCCACCTCTTGTACCGCTTTAATAATGCCTTCGGCAATCAGGTCACAGCGCACAATTCCACCAAAAATATTCACTAAAATAGACTTTACGTCTGATGAAGACAAGATCAACTTAAACGCTTCTGCCACACGCTCAGGCGTTGCTCCCCCCCCTACATCCAAAAAGTTAGCAGGTTCGCCCCCGTTCAACTTAATTAAATCCATGGTTGCCATCGCTAATCCCGCACCATTTACCATGCAACCAATGTCGCCATCCAGTGCAATATAATTTAACTCATTTTCAGCGGCTTTCACTTCTCGCGCATCTTCTTGAGTGGTGTCTCGCATCTTAACCAGTTCTGGCTGACGATACAGAGAATTTGAGTCAATATTCACTTTCGCATCCAGTGCAACCAACTGGTTATCAGAAGTGCGTACCAATGGATTAATTTCCAGCTGTGAAATGTCTTTATCTAAGGTTAATTGATAAAACTGCTTCATCAACACGCCAATTTGTTTAAAAGCATCCCCTTTTAAACCTAACGCAAAACCTACCTCTCGACACTGATAAGGCATTACACCAACGGTCGGATCAATGTGAACGGATAAGATTTTTTCGGGCGTTTTTTCCGCCACCTCTTCAATGTCCATTCCACCTTCAGACGAGATGACAAAGGTGTGTGTCCGCGTGACACGGTCAACCAGCAAGCTCAAATACAATTCACTTTCTATTTCCAGCGTTTCTTCAATCAACAAGCTGTTAATCGGCAATGCTTTTCCTGCCGTTTGCATAGTCACCAACGAACCTCCTAATAGGACACTCGCAACCTCATGCGCTTCTTGAGGAGTCTTTACTAATTTAACCCCCCCTGCCTTACCACGTGCACCCGCGTGAACTTGCGCTTTCACAACCCAACCACGGCTATCAATGCGTTTCAATACGCCATCAAGCTCACTTAACTCTGTGATTAAATATCCCTTAGGGATGCCAATGCCGTAGTCAGAAAACAATGCTTTGGACTGGTATTCATGTAAATTCATGTAATGAAATGTCTCCAACCTACCCTACATTTGAGCGTTAAACACGACCCATAACACAGAGTTTTTAAAGCACTTCATGAGATACCCCCTGTTAAACCCATTACGGGCTTCTTTAGGCGTTTATATAAACGAAGTCAAAGAAGTGCTTTAAGATGAATTAAAAAATATAAGTTGTTATCATTGTATGATTTTTAGAGAAAAATTGCATTAACAAATCTTATGATCATATATAATTTTTTTCTATCACTAACCCAAATGAGAAGAACCCTCAAATGAAAGCCATTATTTTTTTATTATTTGTCGTCTTAGTCTTTTTAATTATTCGATTTACACTCAATCGAATCATCGAAATTCGCAGTAAAAACCGAAACATCGAAAACACGCCAATTGACAGCAATGCAACAAGCGAATCGATGGTTCAATGCGCACTATGCGGCGTTCACTTACCACAGTCTAACGCCTATTACGATGGTAACGATACATTCTGTAGCGAAGGACATATGCAAGATTTTCATATCAAAAATAAAAATCCAGAATAAACAAAGTAAAAAAAAGGGGAGAGATTTTTCTCCCCCCCCCCAAGGCCAACGCACTAAAATTCATTTCCAAATAAAACCTTAGAGCGATATTCATCATTCCACCCCGCATTGAGCCGTTTTTGCTTAATACTCTGCTTTGACGGCTCTGTTTTAAATAAATTCATACAAATATGCCTCAACATACTCATTATA
>JAMOLY010000216.1 GCA_027068835.1 Thiomicrorhabdus sp.
CTAGGATGCTTTTTCTTTTGATCTTTAAATTTAGGGTCTCGTGAGCGGAATTTATTATCAGGGATATAGGCGTTAATCTCATTCTCATGCAAGTATTTCATATTGGCTTCATCAGCAAAGCCTGTATCTGCGGTAACATTGATGCCTTCTTTTAAAATGTCATCACTTAAGCCCAGTTTCTTGTAGCGCACTTGAATGCCTTTAAGGATGGGTTTTAACGTATGGTACTCTTGTCCTTCATCAAAGGCATCTGCGCCGATGATGATCTGGTGTTTTTTATCCACCGAGGCAATCCCGTTATAGCCCTGAATCGTCCCTTTACTGGTGGTCATCTTGGCGGATTCATTATCGGTTATATTGCTTTTTACTTCTTTGGGCTTTTTCCCTTTGCCCATGCGAGGTTCGTTGTTATTTAGAAAATTATCAATTTTATCGGCTGCTTTGTTAAGTGTTTCTATCGCTTGTGTATGACGATTCGCTTGAAGCGTTGCTTCAGCCGTATCACCTTCTAATAAGTCCTGCTGCTGGTGTTTATTCGTATGGTGTTGAATTAAGTGTTTGATCTTATCTCTTTTCGCCGCCAGTTCTTTATGTGTACCCGAGATTCTTTCGCTGCATTAGAGGGCATCTTACAACCATCAATAGCGAACAATTCATTCCCCAGCAAACCTTGTTGATCACACACCAAGAGAACTTGTTCAAACAGTGATTCAACCGCATCACTATGACCGCTGATAAACTCAGCAATGGTCGTAAAGCGCGGGGTACTCTGACAAGAAAGTGCCATAAAGATAATATTGTGACGACAACACCATTCAATTTCACGACTGGAAGTTATTCCTTTGGAATAAGCGAATAAGATGATCTTTAAAAGAATGGCAGGGTCATAGGCTGGACGACCGTTGTCATCATTTCTATACACTGCCTCAAAAAGGGATAGATCTAGCTTAGTATCAACCAAGTGATGTAAAGCATGTTCAAACGTACCCGTTTGAATTTGGTCATTGAAATTGATCACAACCATAGAGGATTGGTTGTAATCGCAAGGGATGTATTTAGCCATGACAACACCTAGATATGCGCTGTCCTATTTTATCAGAAAATAGTGATTTTTAGGATTTTTCTACAGCCAGAACGCCCCAATTAAAGGGCTTGCGAAACTAACTTGCGCAGACTTTAAATTTGGCACAAAGTTAAACGAAACCACATTGTAAAATAAGAAACCCTGCTTTCGCAAGTCCTTATTTTAATTGGCTTGTTAGGCTTTTATGAAAAAAGCTGAATTCAAGTTCTAAGTGCAACACTTCGGGTCTTAAAAAGAACCTCGTAAGGTGTTCTGTACTTTAAAGATTTTCGCGGTCTGTGATTCAATTGATTCACAACTTGCTGGATAAGATTA
>JAMOLY010000217.1 GCA_027068835.1 Thiomicrorhabdus sp.
TGGAGTTTAACCGGAGCATAGCCGTGTCCTTGTCAATTTTTTCAGGTGTCAACAGAGCGTGAGACACTATCACAGATAGTGCATTTGTTGAACATTTCCAACACATTTCTGGGCGCATAAAAAAACCGCAAACAATCAATACCAGCGGCTTATTACGGTTGTGAAAGACCTAACGAATCATGATCCATTCGCCTTGCTGGTTTTTGTAGAAACCGAATTTCATGGTGTAGACGATGTTCTTTGTTTTGTGCAAAAAGACAAAGGGGTGATATTGTGCTGCATTAACAATTCTTGCCATTTTCCCGTTAGCATAAACATCCAGTTTGGTACTGCGCGTGATGAAGTCACTCAGTTTCGACTCGGGATTATTAGCCCTTTCGCCGGTATTCATAAATTGATGCCCTGCCTCTGCACCACCCTCCAAATAATAAGCAATGGCGTATTCTGCCGCACGAGGGGTGTGCAACTCCAAGAGTTTTTGGCGGTCTTTGTTTTCAAAGACATCATAAATTTCACGGTAGGCAGCCAGCAGGGAGTCATAATTTTCTTGGGTATCCTCTATAATCTGCCCATCTTGCCACGCCCAACGTGGGTAGTTGCTCTGTACTGGCAGGCTTTTTCGCGTGGCAACAACTTGTTGATTAAAAGTAATAGCCGGATAAGTTAGTGGCTGGCTTTTATTGTCCAGAACTACATCATCAGCACCATCGATCTCGGCACTTTTACTGGCGGCCTGTTCCAAGGGCAGATCGGGGTGCAGATGAATCTGAGTCAGTATTTTTTTATTGCTGCTGTCGCCCTGCTCATTGACATATAAAGTAGCCTTTATCTCTGCTTCTTCGTGATACTTTTTTGTTTGGCCCTCTTCCCTGGTTTTACCAAAAAATGGATAAGTGATCACTTGAAGCTCGTTCACACCTGCGATAACTGACTGGTTAACATCGTAGCTCATGGTGGAATGACCACCAAACATGTCGAATTCAATCGAAATATCATTCAGTCGAATATCTACCCCTACTCCGGTGATGGTCAATTCCAAAGTAAATTCCGGTTTTTTATAGTCGGCGGCCTGCGCGTTTAGCATGGTGATCAATCCTAAAATAATAAATAAACTTCGCTTAATCATAATTAGCATTCAATAAAGTAGCGTTTGTTGGTATTCAGTTTCTTCTCTTTAATCCAGACATATTCTTCAGTTTCTTTGATAGTTAGGTTTGACTGGCTTGCAGTTTGTCCCATGCCAAAATAGCCATTTTCTCCCCCAACATCCTCCTCCACCTTCACATACTTGGTAATATAAACCTTCACCCCATTAAACCTTGCTTGGGGTTGCCAGTAGTACCCTTTCTCATCTTTGTCGATATCGACACTCAGGGTAATGCCGGATTTGAT
>JAMOLY010000218.1 GCA_027068835.1 Thiomicrorhabdus sp.
TGTAAAAAGCTGGCAGAACGCTTAGGCGCACCCGTAGTAAACAGCTATCTGCATAATGATTCATTCCCCGCTAGTCATCCGCTTTGGTGTGGCCCACTGGGTTACCAAGGCTCAAAAGCCGCTATGAAACTCATGGCACAAGCCGACGTAGTTATTGCACTTGGCACACGCCTTGGCCCATTCGGCACATTGCCACAACACGGCATGGATTACTGGCCAACCGAGGCAAATATTATCCAGATTGATGCGGATAACAAAATGCTCGGGCTAGTAAAAAAAATATCTGTCGGTATTTGTGGCGATGCAGGCGCATCAGCCGATGCTATCAGTGATCGCCTTGAAGGAAAAACATTAGTCTGTGATGCGACAAAAGACAGCCGCGCACAAACCATCGCCGATGAAAAAGTCGCATGGGAAAAAGAGCTAGATAGATGGATACACGAAACCGACCAATACAGCCTAGATATGGTTGAAGAGAATAAAGAGTTTGGCTACCCACACCCACGCCAAGTATTGCGTGAGCTAGAAAAAGCCATGCCAGAAGATGTGATGGTTTCCACCGATATTGGTAATATCAACTCAGTCGCCAACAGCTATTTACGTTTTGAAAAGCCCCGTAGCTTTTTTGCGGCAATGAGCTGGGGAAACTGTGGTTATGCCTTCCCCACTATTATCGGCGCGAAAAAAGCCGCGCCAGAACGACCAGCAATTTCATACGCGGGTGACGGTGCATGGGCAATGAGCATGGTCGAAACCATGACCTGTGTTCGCCATGATATTCCTGTCACGGCGGTCGTTTTCCATAACAAACAATGGGGCGCAGAGAAGAAGAATCAGGTCGATTTTTATGACCATCGCTTTGTGGCGGGTGAATTAACCGATCAAGACTTTACAGCGATTGCCAAATCAATGGGAGCGGAAGCAATTACGGTTCAAACCCTAGAAGAAGTTGGCCCAGCCTTGAAAAAAGCCATCGACTTGCAAATGAACGAGAAGAAAACCTGCATTATTGAAATTTACTGTACGCGTGAATTAGGTGATCCGTTCCGTAAGGATGCCTTGAGTAAGCCAGTTAGACACCTCGCTAAGTACAAGGACTACGTTTAGGTCTAGTGATATACGCCTATTAAGACATTTATACGTCCCCTCTAAAACACATCATTCCCGAATGTTTCTATCGGAAATGAGGTATTTATTGCTATTTTGGAGCCATTAGACGTCAATGAAAGGCGCATAAAATGCATAAAAACAGGGGGGGTGGTATAGCCAAATAGCTTAAAACATCGGCTAAAACAGCATTTTTCAACTATTATTTGTGCAACACAATACGAAAAGGCGCAAATATGCACACAGAAGTATTAGTTGAAAATACCACCAAT
>JAMOLY010000219.1 GCA_027068835.1 Thiomicrorhabdus sp.
TATTTCTTTGTAACTCCATAAGCCGAATAGTCCACAATGGGAAAATACCCCCATTGTAAACTATCCAGCTCGGGGGCAAGCCCCCGAGATTTTCGCTATGCGGTTAAAAGAGAAGCTATTTTATTCGCAACCAATATAATATCACTCAGATCAGGAGGGTTTAAAGCATCTATTTTAACATGAGAAAAATCGGTCTCTAGCACCAAATACTCCAAACCAAAACGGGTAACTAACTCATGATATCGTCTCGCATTCTTACGAAAAACCACACCATTTACACCAATTTTAAATCCTAAATCAATGTATTTTTTAATCACCTCTTTACTTGCCCCTAAACCATGAATCACGCCATTTACGTTCACCGAAGATAAGAGCACAAACATTTCATTATGTGCCTTTATGACATATATCGATACGGGCTTACCAACACGATGGGCTAATTCCAATTGCTGACTAAAAACGTCAACTTGTACCGCTCTATTTTCTTTATAGGGGGGGGGAAATCTAAACCAATATCTCCTAAAGCAACCACTGAACTTAGTTTCAGTAAGGATTCTAGTTCTGATAAATATTCAAAACTTAAGGCATTTGCATACCAAGGATGTATTCCTAATCCACAAAACACATTATGATTTTTTTTCGTCTGTTCAATTTGAACACTCCAATCAGCGGAAATCGTTGACATACTAATAAAATAAGCTGGAATATCAGAATCAAAGAAAGAACTTGAAAACGAGGGAGGCGGGAAAGAAAATTGATTTAAGTGGCAGTGACTGTCAATAAGCATAAGAAAATTTGTAACTACTCGATAGCCCCTAAAAAAGGTCAACTCTTTGTTAAAAGATGATCATTTACACTTGTAAACTCACATTTTTTGCCTTGATTTGACCATTTTTAGGCGCTATCTGAGTAATTACGAAAATTGAAAGATTAAAAAGCCAGCTTAAAGCTGGCTTTTTAATGCTGATTACTCAGCGGCTTCTGTCTCATCGGCAACCGGACGGTCAACCAACTCAACAATAGCCATTGGTGCATTATCACCAGGGCGAAAACCACATTTTAAAATGCGGATGTATCCACCTGGACGAGTTTGGTAACGAGGACCAAGCTCTGTAAATAATTTTGCAACCGCTGCTTTATCACCTAATCGTGCAAAAGCAGTACGACGATTGTGTACGCTGTCTACTTTAGCTAACGTAATCAATGGCTCAGCAACTCCGCGAAGCTCCTTTGCCTTAGCAACCGTAGTACGAATCACTTCATGATCGATAAGCGAAGCAGACATGTTTTTAAACATTGCCTTACGGTGCGAGCTGTTACGATTTAACTTACGACCTGTTTTACCATGACGCATGATAGCTTCCTTATTTTATGCTG
>JAMOLY010000220.1 GCA_027068835.1 Thiomicrorhabdus sp.
TTTGACCCTTTTCAACCAAACGCTCAACCACCAACCCTGCCACAGGGCTATACAACCGAGTGTAGTTCAACTTGGCTTTCACCACTTTAATGCTCTGCTCTACACGCGACACTTCTGACTTAGACAGTGCCAATTTGATCTTAGCGGTCTCTAAACTAATTTTGGATTTCAGCATGGATGACTTCACTTGATCAAACTGCTCTTGAGAAACATTATGCGTGTTCAACATTTTTTTATAGCGGTTATAAGTGACACGATTCAGGTCATATTGCTCCTTGTTCAACGCAATTTCACGCTGGGTACTCTCTATTTCCAGCAATGTTTTAGCATGAATGGCTTCTGCCTCTGCCAAGCTGGCTTGCAACTCAGTATCATCCAGTTGTGCCAATGGCTGCTGTTGTGCAACCGAGTCCCCTTGATCTACCTTTAACTGCATCACCCTACCAGTAATGGGAAACCCTAAGTTGTAAACAAACTGAGCATCTAACTCACCAATGCCTCTTAACCAAACCGAAAAATTCCGTTCTTCTAATTGAACACTTTGAAAAGTGGCCTTTGGCAGATAGACTTTTTGATAAAAAATAACCGCTAATACAACCAGTAACAACACGGTTACACCGCTTAATATTCTTTTTTGATACTTCATTTTTTACTCCTTATCATCCGTTCTATTCAAACAGACCGATACTTCTTTTTCCAACGAATCACCCCAGTAACTAGCAATAAAATCAGTAGAATAGAAGCTAAATCATTGATCCAAATCCACCACTCTGCAAAAAAAGTACCGTCATGCAGTGTTAACATGATGCTGTAAAATGTGCTGTTGCTCAACAAAGGAACGTGATGATCCGCTGTTTCACCATGCCCGCCAAAAAAAATAAAAGATGCCTTAGATAAGTATACATCCCGAAACATAGAAGGAGCAGCTAATATTTTCCAACCTGTCTCAATGGAGTAGCTTCTTGGCGAAGAGCCCATGCCACTCACATACAACATATCACCCAATCGCTTCATTCGATAAGCAAAGCCATCGGAGACTTTTTGCCATGTTTGAAAGTCCTCACTCTCATACACACCATAACGATTTCCAATTCGATAAACCGTACCTTGCGCTTGAGACTCAATATCCACCGACCAAATATCTTCCCGTAAGGTTTGATACACAGGCGGTAAGGTCTGCTGAGACCAGGTCATCTCTTTTAAATAGGGGTTAAAAAATTTACTGTGATCTAACACAATCCCCGTAATGGCAAACAGCACTAAAAAAGGAATCGCCAATAACACCAAACCATGACGGTGCATTTTCATGATTTTTTTCACCCACGCCATCTTGGTTTTACTGACTTGATGAGCTGCTCGGGCACGCATTAACGTCCACCAAATAAACAGACCACTGACAATGGAAAATATTAAGATCCACGTTGCAATGTCGTTTAATAACAGAGACCAGCCATCATCTAACAAACCGCGTCCATAATGAAAATCCCACACAAAACGCGACAGCGTAATGCTCTCTGCCAATTCCGATTCTGGAATTTTTACCCCCCCCTCCTGCAACACCTTACCTTGAGCCGTTAAATGCACTAACTGGCGTTTCTCCACCGACGCCAGAATATGATCGCCATGAATAGCCAGTGCATTAACCCACTGCCCTTGCAGTGCAAAAGGAGTCCACGTCAGACCAAAATCATCAGAGCGCCATAGGCCATCTTCCGTGGCACCGTACAACCGCTCACCCATCCAACTTAAGGCATAAAACTGATGATTAGAGCTGGCTTGAAAATTACCCCCCCCATCTTGGGAGACAAACAGCCCGCGCAACCCTCCTACAATCACCCATTGATCCTTATTGGGATGAACCGTTTTCACTTGAAACAGCTTTTTATCCGCCTCCGCAACTGCATCGGGCAAAACAGAATTTGGCAGTGTCCAGTGGTACTGAAACGACCACTGATCGTGGTTTAAAAAAAAGCCCGTCAGGGACAAAATAAAAAGAAAAAGGCCAGCCAAAATGCCAGCCTTTTGATGCAGTTTACGCGTATTCACAAAAAGACCTTTGAGTGGCTACCATGTGGCTTTCACACCCACAAAGACTTGACGCGGTGCCGCAGGGGTGTACTTCTCTTTACCATAACTAAAGCTGGCCGATTCGGCATAACGCTCATCGGTTACATTGTTTACCTTGGCAAAGAGACGCCACTGTTTATTCATTTTATAGTCCGCTTTTAGGTTATAGCTGGTATACCCATCATACGAAACCGTATGCGCATGATCCATATAGTAGTCGCTTAAATGTTGTGCTTCGGCCATCACCAATAAACCATTTACCTGAGATGGACGATAAAATAGACGCAAGTTCAAATTATTATTGGGTGCCGATGCCATCTCATTATCGCCATACTCAGGGTCATTATCAAAGCGGTGCTCACTGCGGCTGTAAGCCAGTTTGGTTGACCACTCAGGGGTTAAGGTTTGATGCACGCTCAGCTCAATCCCTTTGTTAATCGTTGAACCGCCATTATCATTGTATTTAAGACCGGTAATCGGGTCTTCATACGAAGTAATGGTGTCTGAAATATCCATGTAATACAGAGCCGCCTCTACCGCCGTAGATGCTCCCTTAAACTTATAGCCCAACTCATACGTATTGGACGTTTCAGGATCTAATGTCGACTCAGCATTACTGGTTTTAATCGCATACAAACGATTGGCCGACGGCACTCTAAACGAGTTGGCGTAACGCGCATACACCATCGATTTAGAAGAGAGTTCATAATTTAACGCCAATTTAGGGCTTAAATGTTCATAGCGATCATTACGATCGCCTACCCGTAAATAGCCTGAAGTGCCATACTCTCCGTCCTCAACATTATTAGTGTATTGATACTGATTAATGTCGTAGCGCAATCCAGAAGATAATGTCAGGTTATCCGCCAATTTCCAATCGGCATGAACATAAGGGGATACCGATAAATAATCCACGTCATAGTCATAAATCGTCCCCGCATCCACCGAACTTCCCCAACCCGTTGGCACATAATCAAACTGCTGTGTATAGGTTCGGCTCCCTTGCGTCACCTCACCATCTACCCCATAAATAAAGCGCCCCCAACTAGGGTTCATAGTCCCCTTATGCATAATGCCTAACGTATTTTGCTCACTGTCATTATGTGGTAAATTGCCCTCCCAAGTGGCCGTATATTGATTGCGCGTATTGCGAATATAAGCAATGGTACTCAAATCAATATTCTCGACCGCATAGCTGTCCCACTGAATGCTCAATCGGTTGTGATCAAACTGACGAATGGCATCCACCAAATCCAATTTATCTTCAATGTCCCCAACACTGGTTGGATCATTCTCTAACTCATCCAAACTCAATAAACTTCCCGCTTGTTGCGCTCGAGAGTAGTTGGAAGAGAACGATATTTTAAAATCACTGTCCTCCGTACTAAAATTATACTGTCCACTGATCTCATAGCGGTTTAAATCGGTATGATCACGCCACCCCTCATCCCCTGTGGTTGAAAAGTCCAAACGATACGACTGATCATTTTTTAACGTATCGCTCACCGAAAACCCCGCTTGCTTATAACCATCGCCATTTCCAGACAGTGATACACTACGTTCCAGCTCTTTACTTGGAGGCGCACTCTGCATATTAATAGTCGCAGCAATCGAATCTGAGCCATACAATGCCGTACCTGCGCCTTTTAACACTTCAACACTTTGTGCTATTTGAAAATTTGTATACGCCAAGCCATTGTGATTAAAAAAACCAGACGACTGAACTGGCACCCCATCCTGTAAATATAAAAAATAGGGCAATGTCGTATTTGGGGTACGAATTGCCGTCATGTGCCCAATCACCGAACTGGTTTGTTTAATAGATACCCCTGCAATTGAGTTTAATAGATCTTTCTGAAATTGAACCTGATCCACCTCCACCTCTTCGGCTCCCTTCTTAGCCACCGAAAGCGCTTGTTTCGAAATCGCTTCTTCCTCTCGTGTTGCCGTAACCGTAATCGTGTCTAAATTGGTTAATTCTTCAGCCTGAACTTGAGTTGCTAAAATACCCGCAAACATAGCAAATGAAAATCGGGACAGTTGTTGCATTGGGTGGGTGAATCGCATGTAATTTACTCCTTTATAAATTGTGTGGTTATTATAGGTTTAACGTTCTCAACACAACATTAAAGAAGACTTAAACCAACCCCCATAATCAGTATAAATATTGACGAAACAAGTAACAACCATTCATACTTTTAATCGTTTACAGATTCAGATTAAATTTTACCCTCCCTATCCTCCACTTACCCAAACATCTAAAGTAAAATCATACATAATAACCCCGAAAATACTCAACCAAAATAGGTCAAATATATGGACTCCTACAATCAAGAAATGTTAGATACACACCTTAAAGGCGATCATTATGGTCATCGTATGGGATGGTTACGTGCCGCAGTGTTGGGTGCGAATGATGGCATTATTTCAACCGTAAGTTTACTGGTTGGAGTCATTGCATCTGGTGCGAGTAAAGAGCATATTTTACTGGTGGCCTTTGCAGCCTTAACGGCGGGGGCGATTTCCATGGCGGCGGGAGAGTATGTCTCCGTCAGCTCACAAGCGGATACCGAAAAAGCCGATTTAGAAATTGAACGAAAAGCCCTAGAAGAGAACTGGGAACAAGAAAAAGCCGAACTGGCGCATATTTACCGTGAACGCGGGGTTAGTCCTGAAACGGCTGAAAAAGTAGCATTTGAATTAATGCAACATGATGCATTGGGCGCACACGCGAAAGATGAACTGGGATTGTCTGACGTACATGCTGCCAAGCCAATGCAAGCGGCTTTGGCTTCTGCCACAGCATTTATTTCTGGCGCATCTTTGCCTGTGTTATTAATTGTGGTTTTACCCATGGAAAATTTAGGCTATATTATTGCAGGGAGTTCACTAATATTACTTTCCGTACTGGGCGCATTAGCCGCCAAGACAGGGGGGGCAAATATGATAAAAGGAGCGCTTAGAATGTTTCTTTGGGGCAGTATGGCCATGGCGTTAACGACCTATGTAGGCTTGCAATTTGGTGCGGCGGGTTAGCCCCAGTAAAACGATTAGCCCTAATAAAAATTGCAGGTAGATAGCGGGTTCAGGTACCGCAGATACCGAACCATACAAAAATTGAATGCCAGCAATATCATCGGCTTGAATGGTATTTATTCCTTGGCAGTCTGCATACACTTAATACCCCTGCCCTAGAGCATTATTTTCCCCCCACGTTAAAATATTTTCATTTTCTGCAAAAGGAGCACTCCCTTCTGGTTCCGTTACTTCAAATACCGTAAACGCATGAGCAGAGCTGATGGACAACCCAAAAATCATTACAAACCAAAATAATTTCATCTTATTTTGCATCGTCAATCATTTGAACAATAATCTCTTCCACCTCTTTAGAAATCGTCACCAATCGCGCATCATCCGATAACGCAGATAACATGGCTGCTGGCTCAATCATCCCAATTTTAACTTGACCATTTTCTGTGTAAACCGAGATACGGCATGGTAACGCCATGTTTAAACGCATGTCAATTTTTAACACTTGTGCCGCTTTAACAGGGTTGCACACTTCCAGCACTTTACACTCTTGAGTAAACTCAATGCCTTTACTGCGTAAGGTTCCGCCTAAATCATGAATGTGCAATACGCCAAATTTATGGTTGGCAACAGCGGCTTCTAAATCCGTTACGGCTTGATCAAAAGATTTATTTGTTTCAACAACGTAATACATAATTTTTATCCTCAATGAGTATTTAATGTGTTTGGTGAATGGTTAATATTTTTTTAAAAACATCAGGGTTTTTAATTTGAGTCATCTCGCCTTCACGCGGAATGTACTTATCCTGTAAACGTGACAAAAAGAAACGCAAAGCCGCCAAGCGTAAGGCTGCTGGCCAAACCTGTTTTTCCACATCCGTCAGTGGGCGATTTTTTTGATAGGCGGTAAGCATAGTCTGTATTTTAGTGTCATCAAATTGAATCGCTTCTGGTGACTCACCATGCGTACGACACCAATCATTTACCATCACCGCCAAATCGTATAAAAATGAAGAGTGACACGCGTAATACAGATCAATAATACCCGATAGTTTGTCACCATCAAACAACGCATTGTCACAAAACAGATCGGCATGTGTTACGCCTTTAGGGCAGTGCGCCCAATCCACTGTCGTTTGAAACGCCAATTCGGCTTGAATCAAGGCCGACTCTTCTGCACTTAAATGATGTTGAATCTTCTCATAGGTGGTTTGCATCCACTCTAAATCACGATCATTGGCTCGAAATTTATCGTATTCAAGCCCCGCTAAATGAAATGCCGCCAACTGCTCACCCATCACACCACACTGAACCACCGAAGGATTTTCTACCCCCCCCCCTTTTAGACGTTCCACCAACGAAGCGGGTTTACCGCACAACTCTTTTAAATAACCATTTGATTTGGTTGGCATAGGGTGAGCGGTAGGAATATTGTGCTCCGCCATAAAGGCCATAATATTTAAAAAATAGGGCAACTCGTCAAACGAATGATGCTCAAAAATAGTCAATACAAACCGCTGAACCTCTCCCTCTTTAAGGGTATTTACAAAATAGTTGGTATTTTCAATGCCCGCACTGATGCCTTCAAAACTCTCTAAAACGCCTACGTCATAGTCTTTTAAAAAATCAATCAGCTGGTTTTGTGCAACAACGGTGTAAACGGACATACAGTAAAGTCTCTTAGAGCGGGCGAATAGTTGGTAAAATAGTGCGACAAATTTTACCATATTAGGCTATAAAATGACTGAATCCACACCACAAATCCATACAAACCCAGACAGCCCGTTTATTTTAGTGGATGGATCCTCTTATCTTTTTAGAGCCTTTCACGGTATGCCGCCCTTAACCAATAGCAAGGGGCAAGCAACCGGTGCCATTTTTGGGGTCATTAATA
>JAMOLY010000221.1 GCA_027068835.1 Thiomicrorhabdus sp.
TTTAAAAAGCAAACGCATTCACGCCAATCAACTGGAAAAAAGTTTGGGACAACCGATATTTACCCCCGAAAAGATCAACCAACACATCGGAACCGTTACAGGGTTAGCATGGACATCCATGGGCGGCGCAACCTTAACCATAGAGGCCAGCCGAGTGCATACCCTTAACCGTGGGTTTAAACTTTCAGGTCAGTTGGGCGATGTAATGCAAGAGTCTGCGGGAATCGCCTACAGCTTTATCACCGCCCACTTAAAGCAATATAATGCGCAAGCAAAGTTTTTTGATAAAGCCTTTGTGCACCTGCACGTACCCGACGGCGCAACCCCTAAAGACGGCCCTAGCGCAGGCGTAACCATCGCCACCGCACTGCTTTCATTAGCACGAAATGAAGCCATTAAAACCTCATTGGCAATGACTGGAGAGCTTAGTTTAACAGGGCACGTACTGCCCGTAGGTGGCATACGAGAAAAAGTGATTGCCGCCAAACGCATTGGACTAACCACACTCATACTGCCCAAAGACAACCAAAAAGATTACCAAGAGTTACCCCCCTATCTACAAAAAGGCATTACGATACATTTTGCAGAGCATTTTGATGACGTTGCGCGTTTGGTCTTTAAATAAGACATAAAAAAAGACAGATGATTTCTGCCTTTTTTAAACCTGCTTAAAACAAGTAACTCTACCGTCGCTTTAACACCAGCACCGCATCTTGTTCTGCGGCAATTCGGTACCACTTATCAACCCCTGAAAACTCCTGATGCAAAGATTCTCCCAGTCTATCTAGTGGCTGTTTTGTTGCTTTTTGTTTCTGACTGGCTTTTTTAAGCCATTTTACGGCTTCCTTAAAATTTTCTTCCCCCCCCCTTCCATACGCCAACAACAACCCTAAATTATATTGCGCCATCACATCACCTTGCTTTGCGGCGGCTAACAACCAACGACGCGCCTCTTTATCATCACGCTTTAAGCCTTTTCCTGTCATATAAATTAAACCTAAAAAACGCTGTGCAGACACCTCACCTTGTTCCGCCGCTTTTTTCCACCACTGAGCTGCTTTGCTGTAATCTCGTCGCACGCCTTTGCCCTGAAAATACACCAATCCCAACTGGGACTGCGCTAGAGCATTATTATTTTCTGCGGCATACTCCCACCACTCCACGGCCTCTTTTGGCTTTTTACGAACGCCTTCGCCATGCGCATACAATACGCCTAAAAAATAACGCGCTAACACATCGTCACGATCCGAAGCATGGGTCAACCATTCAAATGCCTTTTTAGCATCATGATCCATTCGCTTGCCATCAATGTACAACAAACCTAATACCCGTTGAGCACGTGCATCATTCGCCTTTGCCA
>JAMOLY010000222.1 GCA_027068835.1 Thiomicrorhabdus sp.
ATAAAAAAGCCTGCATAAGCAGGCTCAATTATCGAATATGGCGATGGACTAGGGATTCGAACCCCAGGTGGGCTACAAACCCACAACAGTTTTCAAGACTGCCGCCTTAAACCACTCAGCCAGTCCACCTTGTGTTGATGTGGCGTATTATAGAGGTCTTAAAAATTAATGCAATATGCTTTTTAATTTTTTCGCTAAATAATTTCTCCCCCCCCCATGTAAGGGCGCAATACGTTTGGAATGGTCACTGTTCCATCTGCATTTTGATAATTTTCAAGCACGGCAACAAGGGTTCGGCCTACGGCGAGTCCTGATCCGTTCACAGTGTGTACCAGTTGTGGTTTTTCTTGCCCTGAACGGTAGCGGGTTTTTAGACGGCGCGCTTGAAAGTCTTGAAAGTTTGAGCAAGATGAAATCTCTCGGTAGGCGGATTGCCCCGGCAACCAAACTTCTAAATCGAAAGTCTTGGCGGCTGAAAAACCAATGTCTCCCGTACAAAGAGCCATCACACGATAAGGCAAGCCAAGCTTTTGTAAAATGGCTTCGGCGTGGCCTGTTAGCTCTTCAAGTGCTTCGTTGGATTTTTCTGGGTGAACGATTTGCACCATCTCTACTTTTTCAAACTGATGTTGACGAATTAAACCACGCGTATCACGCCCGTATGAACCCGCTTCGGATCGAAAGCATGGAGTATGCCCGACCATTTTCAGTGGTAAATCAGCTTGGTCTAAAATATCGTCTCGCACTAGGTTGGTAATGGGCACTTCGGCGGTTGGAATAAGATAAAGATCACGGTCGTTGGTGTCGTGCTCTTCGTGTTTGGCCAACTTGTAAAGATCCTCTTCAAACTTGGGCAGTTGCCCTGTGCCACGCAAGCTGTCTTGATTGACAATGTAAGGCACGTATACCTCTTGGTAACCATGTTCAAGATGTGTATCCAGCATAAATTGCGTCAGCGCACGTTGCAGTCTGGCAAGCGGGCCTTTTAACACGGAGAAACGTGATGAGGCGATTTTGACGGCGGCATCGTTGTCGTACCACCCTCTTGCTTCAGTTAAATCAACGTGGTCTTTTACCTCAAAATCATACGATTTAGGTTCACCCCAGCGTTTGATTTCAACGTTTTCTTCTTCTCCCTTGCCTTGTGGGGTGCTTTTATCTGGAATATTGGGAATACCAGAAAAGATGCTTTCTAAGGTGGCTTGCACGGCTTCAGAAGCTTTTTCGGCCTCTTCCAACTGAACTTTTAGTGCGTCTACTTCGGCCAATAATGGGGCGATGTCTTCCCCTTGTGCTTTGGCTTTTCCAATGCCTTTGGAGCGAGTATTTCGTTCGGCTTGCAAGTTTTGTGCGTTAACTTGCAACGCTTTACGCTGTGTTTCAAGGGTTTGAATAGCCTCAACATCAAGCGTATAACCTCGCGTTTGAAGCTGTTCTGCAATCGTGTGAAGCTCGGATCTTAATTTTTTTGGATCTAACATTGTGTAACCTGCGTCTAAGTTTAGTTTTAAATTTTGTATAAAAATAAAGGGGGAAGGAAGTTTTTTGTACACCTTATATTATGAGGTCGTAAACAAGTAACGCCCTATCATAAGCCCGCCCCATACGGCCAGCAAACAACCGATTAAACTGATTGCCATATTAAAAAGTGCTTTATTAAATTCACCTATTTGAATATATTGCATGGTCTCAAATGAGAACGTTGAAAAAGTGGTAAACGCCCCCAAAAACCCAACCATAATAAAGGCTCGCCATTCGGGAGAAGCATCGAGTTTATCCACCAATAAAATAGCGATAAACCCCATAATAAAAGAGCCAAGTACATTAACCGAAAGAGTTCCCCATGCAAAATCACGCCCAAGCCATTGGTATATATGGTGCGACATAGCAAACCGTGCCACCGCACCTAAAGCTCCTCCTGCGGCGATGGCAAACCAACCGAGTGTTGTCATGGTAACCATTTAAAATCCTTTTTAATCACGCTTTTTCTGCCAGTGCCTGAAAGCTACCCGCCTTGAGGTTATCTAAAAAGCCACGATTAAATAATTGTTTGGCTTTTAATTTACTGAGCTTTTCTTCAACTCTGGCAAGTTCTACCTCGTTGCTAATATTAAGTATATTCTCTAGGGTCACTAATGTATTTCCTTCTTTTTCGTTCCGTCGCTCTGCGTGAAAACGAGTGTCCTAATTTTTTAAACTAACGACGCTTATAAATGGCTTGACGATTTAATGCGTCTAAATGCTTCATTTTAGCGGAAATTTTAATCTCTAGCCCACGTTCTACGGGTTGATAGTATAATTTTTCGTCCATGTCGTCTGGAAAATAGCACTCCCCTGCGGCAAAGGCTTCGGGTTCGTCGTGTGCGTAACGATAGTCTTTGCCATAATCGAGATTGGTCATTAATTTTGTGGGGGCATTGCGTAGGTGCAGTGGCACGTCGTAGGAGCCGTGCGCTTTTACATCGGCTAATACGGCTTTGTATGCCATGTAAACGGCATTAGATTTAGGGGCAACGGCTAAATAAGAGGCGGCGTGTGCTAGGGCTAAATCGCCTTCGGGTGAGCCTAAACGTTCATAGGCTTGTGCGGCGTTTACGGCGATTTGCAATGCTTTGGGGTCGGCGTTGCCAATCTCTTCACTGGCCATTCTTATTAAGCGACGTGCTAAATAGCGTGCATCCACCCCGCCATCCAGCATTCTCACCAACCAATACAGCGCAGCGTTGGCATCGGAACCTCTAATGGATTTGTGCAGGGCAGAAATTTGGTCGTAAAACGCTTCGCCCCCTTTGTCAAAACGACGAACGCCGCCTTGAATCACTTCTTGGCACACTTGATGACTCAATACCATTTTTTGAGGTGCGCTGTCATCTGGTTCAACAAAATCAACGGCTTGTTCTAAGTGGTTAAGCAGTTTACGTGCATCACCATCGGCGGAGGCGATTAAAAGTGCTTTGGCTTTTTCTTCAATACAGAGTTCAACAGACGATCCCTCTCCTTCTGATAGAGGGGGGGATAAATTTTTCTCTAATAATGCTCTCCCTCGTTCCAAGACTTGTAATAATTCGTCGTCGTCCAATGTTCGCAGCACATACACTCTGGCACGAGATAACAAGGCATTGTTCAGTTCAAATGAAGGGTTTTCGGTGGTTGCACCAATAAAAATAAAAGTGCCGTCTTCGACATAGGGTAAAAAGGCATCTTGCTGGGCTTTGTTAAAGCGATGTACTTCGTCTACAAACAATAGCGTGCCTTGTTTAAATTGTTTACGATGTAACTTGGCTTGCTCTACTGCCGCCCTCACCTCTTTTACTCCATCTAAAACCGCAGACATGCTAATAAATTGCAGCTCGGATTTGTGTGCAATCAACCGTGCTAAGGTGGTTTTACCCACCCCTGGTGGCCCCCAAAAGATCATGGAGTGCAGACTTTTTGCTTCAAACATTCGCGAGAGTGCGCGTTTGGGCGCTAATAGATGGGTTTGCCCCACGTAGTCTTCTAAGGTGTTGGGTCTTAAGCGATCAGATAACGGACGATATACAGACATTTAAAGCGCTTCGCCTACCAAATCGACTCCTTCTGGTACGTTAAACTGAAAGGTTTTTAATGGAATAACGTGATTGGATTCAATGTTGTAAAAACGTACTTTGGTAATATTGTTGGCATCTTGATACATCCATACTTCGGCCATTTCACCTGCTTTCATTCCGATTTCTAGGCTTTGAAAATAGGTGGCTTTTTTAGGTGTGAGGTTGTACCACGTTAGCCCTGCGCGCTCGCCTACGTCTAAAATCATAAATTTATTTTCGATGCTTTCATCGTCATACAATATCCAGCTGAGCGGAATATCGCCTTTGATGTCTTCCACAGGGCGCACGGTGACTTGATCGAGGTCTTCGTCAAACACCCATAAATTTACACCATCAATCACAATTTTTTGCGGGGTGGGTGTGTCGTATTTCCAAACCAACTGCCCTGGGCGATTAAGTTTAAAACTGCCTGTTGATTTGTTTAATGCAAACACCGATTCATCGGGCTGTGTTTGCTCAAAATTGGCACTGAATGTTTTTAAGTTATTGACATACTCTTGCAAGGAGGCTTGTGCTTGCGCCCAAGTTCCTAAGCTCAATGCTCCTAAAAAAACGGTGGTTTTTATCCATTTATTCAACATTATTTTTTACTCTCATTCTTGTGATTTGGGGACTAGTACTTCACGATTACCATTGGGGCCTGACGTTGAAATAACGCCCGCGGATTCCATTGCCTCGACAATTCGTGCGGCACGATTATAGCCAATTCTAAACTGTCTTTGCACGGATGATATTGAAACCCGTCGCCCGTCGGTCACAAATGCAACGGCCGCATCGTAAAGGTCATCCAGCTCGGCATCCGTTGAACCTCCCTCTGCGCCGTCTTGACTGCTTGCGCTTTGGGTAATGGCTTCTAGGTATTGTGGCTCGCCTTGGCTTCGCACAAAATCGGCAACACGATGCACTTCTTCGTCACTGACAAACGCGCCGTGTACTCGCTTGGGATTTCCTGAACCGGGGGGTAAAAAGAGCATATCGCCCATGCCTAAAAGTTGTTCTGCCCCCCCTTGATCTAAAATGGTTCGTGAATCAATTTTGGTGCTTACCATAAATGAGATTCGTGTGGGAATGTTGGCTTTAATTAGCCCTGTAATGACATTTACAGAGGGTCTTTGCGTGGCTAAAATTAGGTGAATACCTGCCGCACGGGCTTTTTGGGCAATACGTGCAATGAGTTGTTCCACCTCTTTACCTACGACCATAATCATGTCGGCAAATTCATCCACCACCACCACAATGCAAGGCAAGGTTTTAAGTGTAGGCGGTTTTTCGCCCAGCTCATGTCCGTAATTGGCAACTTGTTGATAAAGTGGATCAATTAAGGGGTTGCCTTCGTCAATGGCTTTTTGTACTTTTTCATTAAAACCCGCGATGTTTCGAACGCCGAGTTTAGCCATAAGTTGATAGCGTCGATCCATTTCAAACACACACCAACGCAGTGCATTGGCCGCCTCGCTCATGTCGGTAACTACAGGCGTTAATAGATGCGGAATATCATCGTACACCGACAGCTCAAGCATTTTAGGATCCACCATAATCAGGCGCACTTGCTCGGGGGTGCTTTTATACAACAGACTTAAAATCATGCTGTTTACCCCAACTGATTTACCTGACCCAGTGGTTCCTGCGACTAATAAATGCGGCATTTTTGCAATGTCGGCAATCACTGGGTTGCCTGCAATGTCTTTTCCTAACCCTATGGTAAGAGATGATTTTGAGTGTTGAAAAATGTCTGATGAGAGTATCTCTCTAAACCCTACAATTTCTCGCTGTTCATTGGGAATTTCAATCCCCACCACGGCTTTACCGGGAATAATATCCACCACTCGCACCGATTGTACCGACAGAACACGCGCTAAATCTTTGGCTAAGTTATTAATTTGACTGACTTTCACACCCGCCGCAGGCAAAATCTCAAAGCGCGTAACCACGGGGCCCGGTTGAACCGATTCGACCGTTACGGTCACACCAAATTCCAGCAATCGTTGCTCAAGTAAACTCGATAAGTCGGCCAGCTCTTCGGTTGAAAACCCGTCTTCATATTCGGGCGCTTCGTCCAACAAGAGTAAGTCGGGCAAATCTCCTGATTGAATGGTTGGCAATACGGTGCGCGTTTGTTGTTTTTGACCAATTTTAACTTCAGAACTGGTACTTTTTTGTGCTAAAGGAGTGGATATTTGTGCGTTTTGCTCTCCTTCTTTAGCTTGTTTATTCTTTTGTGTTTTGGCTGTTTTTTTCACCAATTTTTCGGTAATAATTTTTTTCAAGGAACTCGGCACTGAAACACTTTCGGTTTTGTTTGCTTTAGAGAGACCCAATAATGATTGAATTTCAGAATCCGTTGTTCTATTTTTTTGTGGCGATGGCGTCACAACGGAGTTGACTCTTTTTTCTTTTACCTCGGCACTCATCTCTTGCGCTTGCTTTTGAATAAAGCGCCCTGCTTTCCATGCATATCGTCCCGTAAATTCTGAAATGGTTAACCACGAACAACTGGTTAACATACTGAAAGCCACGGTAAACAACACCAATAACACCAATGTCGTGCCTAATAAATCAATACCAGAGACCAGCCATCGACTAAATTCGTAGCCCAAAACGCCCCCAGCAGAATAAGGCAATTTAACCAAGCTCATATTGGGTTCTAAATACAAATTAGCCAAGCCTGAACCTGAGATAATCAAAAACAACAGCCCTAATAAACTGATAATAAAGCGTAAATAGTCTAATTCATTACCACTGCGAATTTTAAGCGTAACCCATCCTGCAAACAAGATACCAAAGGGAATAACAAACCCAAATATGCCAAACAAATACAAAACCATCGAAGAGAGCCAAGCACCTGTTTTACCGCCATAGTTTGAAATATCGTGCACGCTTCCTGCACTATCAAAACCGGGGTCTTGAGGGTTGTAACTAAATAAGATAATAAATAAGAAAAGTGCCAACCCAATACAACTAAGCACCACGCCATCTTTCAAAAGCCATGAAAAATGTGTGGTTGCAGAGTGCGCCAAAGCGCTTTTGTTCTTAGATTCGGATAACTTTGGCTTAGGTTTTGCAGGTTTAAACGTCATGAAAACTTCTAAATGTTAAAATCACAGGATTTAATCTCAATTTATTCCAGAGACTCTCTCAAAAACTGCTAAAATTTTAGCACATAACCCCTGAGTAATATTATAAAAAGGAAAACAGGATGGCGACAAAACATTGCAAATTGCTTATTTTAGGAACAGGCCCTGCTGGCTACACGGCCGCCGTTTATGCCGCGCGTGCCAACTTAGAGCCTGTAATGATTACGGGATTGCAACAAGG
>JAMOLY010000223.1 GCA_027068835.1 Thiomicrorhabdus sp.
CTAGCATTTCAACCGAAGTGGCACGACTGCAAGATGAGTCACTCAGGCCTACTCCCGATGTTGTGGTGATTGCAGAGTGCATTAGCCGAAACCCGAAGTTATTAACAAAATTTTTAGCGGTGGCAAGCTTTGTGCATCAAAAAGAGATTACAACGGCCAGAGAAGCCGTTTCTCTTTTGGGCACAAAGGGCGTTTTTTCCGTTTTCTTTTCCAGTGCCGTAGAGTTTACCTTTCAGTCCTTTGGAGACGATGCCTTAATCGTCAATCACGCCATTAAAATTGCCACAGCAATGGGCGAACTCTCCAACTTTTGCCCAGAAGTAAAGAGCAGCGATGCTTACCTTTTTGGGCTACTTTTTAATGTTGGGTATATTGTGTTAAATCGTTACGATCCAAAATCGTATAAAGCGTGCTACATCGCCAGCCTAAGACACCCCTCTACCGCTCAAGAAAAAGAGTTAAAACTATACGATACCACGAGCAGTTACATTGGGGTCTATGTCGCCAAAAAATGGCGCGTCAAAAATTCAATTTACAGCGGTATTTTATTTCAACAAGACAATGTTAAGCGATGCCCAAAAGGTGAAAACATCGCCTTTGAACTGGTGAATTTACTCAGTATTGCCCGATTAGTGGTGGTCGAAACCGAAGACAGCAGCTACGTCACCGAAGAAGTGCGAGAGATGGCAATGGACTCCATGCGGACGATGAAAATTAGTAACAAAGAATTTATGCGAGCGCAACGAGCGGTTAAAAAGTACACCAAAGACTTAGCGTCCTTTCCAGACGATTTTATGGAAGGGCTAGAAGATTGACTTTTACACAGAGCTTTAAGCAAAAAAACAGAATAGATTTTTAAAAAAACCCTGAATGGTTTCCCCTTATAATGCAAACAGCCCGTGAACTTTTCTCTTTAATCTTTAAAAAAGAAGACATTCCTTCGGAACAACTGGTTCGTTGTGAACTTGCCTGCTCCATTGCCATTGAAGCGCAGAACGTACCTGAATCTGGTGTAGTTCGTAGTATTGATGTGGCTCAAATTCTTTCCAACCTTAACGTGGATGAAGAGACCTTGATTGCAACGTTGGTGAGTGACACCAACTTAGTCAATATCTATACCATTGAAATGATTGAAGAGCGCTTTGGTGCATCGACTGCGGAATTGGTTGCAGGAATTCGCAAGCTTAATCAATTTAAAGAGTTTGATATTAATCGACGCTCTGATGACGTTCAAAACGAACGGTTACGCCAAATGCTTCTGGCCATGACCTCTGATATTCGTATTATGATAGTTAAGCTGGCCTACCGTGTGGCTCGATTGCGTCATTTAAAATACGAAGACCCTGAAGCTTGCCATCAAATTGCCTCTGAAACAGAGCTTATTTTCTCCCCCCTTGCGAATCGACTTGGTATTGCCCAACTAAAGTGGGAGCTAGAAGATCTCTCTTTTCGGTATTTGCATGAAAAAGAGTACAAGGAGATCGCTTCTCAGCTTAATGTTAAACGAACAGAGCGCGAGGGCTATATTAGCCGAACCATTGAAACACTGGGAGCGCTATTAAGCTCACACAACATTAAAGCCAATATTTCAGGTCGCCCCAAGCATATTTACAGCATTTGGAAAAAAATGCAGCGTAAGCAGCTGCCTATGGATGAACTCTACGACTTAAGAGCCGTTCGAATTTACGTAGACTCCGTTAAAGATTGCTACGAAGTCTTGGGGCTGATTCACAGCCGCTGGAACTATGTGAAGCAAGAATTCGATGACTACATTGCAACGCCCAAAGAGAACGGGTATCAATCAATTCATACCGTCATTATTGGCCCTGAAGGCAATACGGTTGAAATTCAAATCCGAACCCCTGAAATGCACTACAACTCCGAATACGGAGTAGCCGCCCACTGGCGCTATAAAGAAGGCGGCAAAGGGTTTGATAAACAACTCGAAAAAAGCATCTCAAACGTTCGGCAACTCCTTGAAAATTCAGACGATCCTGAAATATTTAAAGAGATCAGCACCGAGCTTCAAAGCCAAAATATTTTTGTGATGACCCCCGAAAATGAGATCATCACCTTAAGACAAGGAGCCACACCGCTTGACTTTGCGTATAGCATACACACAAAGTTAGGCCATCGTTGCCGTGGTGCTAAAATAAATGGACGAATCAAACCACTCAGTACGCCGTTAAAAACAGGCGATAAAGTTGAAATTTTAACCATTAAAAATGGGCAACCCAGCCGTAATTGGTTAAACCCAAACTTAGGTTATTTAACCAGCAGTAGCGCCCGTAATAAGGTCAAAAATTGGTTTAACAAACAAAATAAAGAGGAAAATACTCAAGCGGGCGAAGCCATTTATCACCGAGAGATCAAACGCCTTCATGCCGAATCGTTAACCTTACCTCAAATATTAGAGCGCTTTAAATACAGTGATAGTGATGTCTTTTTTGAAGACATTGGTAAAAGCCGAATCAATGAACGCCAACTTGCCAGCGCGATTCAACGTCTGTTAAAGCCTCAAATCAAGCTTGGTAGCAATCAAAAATCGTTTACCTTCAAAGCAAAAGAGGCCGCCAACGATGCAGAACAAACGACAGCCTATGTGGTGGGTGCAACGCAGTTAAAAACCAATTTAGCACCGTGTTGTCAGCCTAAAATTGAGGATGACATTGTGGGTTACGTAACCCGTGGGCGTGGTATTACCGTACATAATCGTGGTTGTGTGAATATACTAAACTTAACTCACGATGAATTACAACGTCTTATTGATGTGTCCTGGAGTAAAGAGCAAGCAGAGCAACCCGACTACCAAGCCAGTTTGCACATCATTGCATTTGACCGAAAAGGCTTGTTACGTGATGTTATGTCTACCCTATCAGAGCTTAATGTTAATTTAATTGATAGCCAAACTCATACCGACTTACAAGAACGAACGGTGGATATGAACTTAACTTTAGAAATTGACAGCAACATGGTGTTAGGCGATATTTTAGACTACATTGAACGCATTAAGAACATTGAATCGGCCTCTATTTTAAGGCAGTAATATTTTTTCTCCCCCTTCTCTTTCTCGGGTTCAGCGTCGTATCAAAAAAAATTTCAAGAGGCTTTCTTAAATTTTAGACATAAAAAAACCCACAATAAGCGAACTTATTGCAGGTTTAGAATGTGGCGTCCCGTAGGGGAGTCGAACCCCTGTTACCGCCGTGAAAGGGCGGTGTCCTAGGCCTCTAGACGAACGGGACAGTTTTTTGGGGTTTATTTCAGCTGATTTTCTTTGATTTCTGCGTTGGTCGTCGGTCACATGCAGTTGCATGCTCCCTCCTTCCGCCTTGAACTCAAAGAAAATCAAACTGAAATAACTTCCCCAAAATTGCGTGCTATTTCAACCGATTTACACTTTATTCCTGCGTTGGTCGTCAGTCACATACACTTGTATGCTCTCTCCTACTGCCTTGAACTAAAATGCAACTCGATTGAACTAGTTACACAAAAATAACTCTTTATAAAACTACTATAAAAAATCATTTAAAATGTTTGTATCTCAACAAACAGTAAGTTGAACGTCATAACACGGCCTAGTGTGCTCTTTTCAACTTACTTAAATATGGAGCGGGAAACGAGGATCGAACTCGCGACCCCAACCTTGGCAAGGTTGTGCTCTACCGCTGAGCTATTCCCGCAAATTGGCGTCCCGTAGGGGAGTCGAACCCCTGTTACCGCCGTGAAAGGGCGGTGTCCTAGGCCTCTAGACGAACGGGACACACATAATATGATTTTAAAAAGATTAAAAATAATCTTAAAACCAAATAGTTATCAATCTCAAAACTCGGCCTAGTGAGTTTTTTTTACCAAGGGCTATTTACTAAAATAAGTAAGCCAAATGGTGGAGCTAAGCGGGATCGAACCGCTGACCTCAACACTGCCAGTGTTGCGCTCTCCCAGCTGAGCTATAGCCCCTCGAGCTGATAGGGGCGTATTATATAGAGTTGTCGTTTAGCGTCAAGCCTTAATTAAAAAAAACTAACCCCTTTTCGCCATAAATTTTTAAAGAATCTCTAAGTTATTGTTTTTAATTTTTGTAAGGTCTCCTAGAAAAATCTGTTAACCCTGTTTACGCGCTTCAATAAACTTAAGCGCCATTTGAATGCGTTGAATACAACGAGCTTTACCAATCAGTTCTGCCGTGGCATCAATGGCAGGCGACTGTCCTCCTCCTGTAATGGCAACACGCAATGGCATGCCTACTTTTCCCATGCCCACTTCTAACTGCTCTGCTGTGGCGTTTATTTCAGCGTGAATAGCTTCTGCTGTCCAATTCTCTAACGCTTCTAGTTTTGCCAGCAAGGTGGTTAATGCCTCTTCGGCAACAGGCCTTAGGTGCTTTTTAGCTGCATTGGCATCAAAGTTTTCAAAATCTTGATAGAAATAAACCACTCCTTGCGCCATTTCAATTAAGGTTTTTGCGCGGTCTCTTAATAGGTGCGTGACCTTAACCAACTCAGGCCCTTGCGACACATCACACCCCAGCTCGGTAATAAAAGGCGCAACATAACGAGCAAGATGCTCAGGACAGGCAACTTTAATGTGTTGTTCATTGACCCACGTAAGTTTTGTATGGTCAAAGGTAGAAGGCGAGCTGTTGACATTAACTAAATCAAAATGCTCCACCATCTCATCAAGGGTAAAAATTTCTTGATCGCCATGCGACCAACCCAAGCGAACCAAATAGTTTAACAACGCTTCTGGCAAGAAACCCTGCTCTTTATATTGTAAAACACTGACCGCACCGTGGCGCTTGGACAAACGACTGCCATCTTCACCCAATACCATTGGAATGTGTGCAAACTTAGGCACGTCTGCACCAATGGCTTTATATAAGTTGATTTGACGTGGCGTGTTGTTTAAGTGGTCATCACCTCGAATCACATGCGTCATGCCCATATCCCAGTCGTCCACCACCACCGTTAAGTTATAGGTAGGAGTTCCATCGGAACGTGCAATGATTAAATCATCCAACTCCTTATTAGCCACCACCACCTGCCCTTTTACAAGGTCATCAATGGTTACGTCACCATCCAGTGGGTTTTTAAAGCGAATAACCGGCTTAATTTCTTCTGGTGGTTCCCCCGTAAAGTCACGATAACGCCCATCGTAACGTGGCTTATCACCTGCGGCTTTTTGTGCTTCTCGCATGGCATCCAGCTCTTCGGGAGAGGCATAACAGTAATAAGCCAGCCCTTTTTCAAACAGGGTATCAATCACCTCTTTATAGCGTTCAAAACGATGCGTTTGATAAATAGGGCCATGGTCATAATCCAACCCTAACCAGCTCATTCCTTCTAAAATGGCATTAACCGAGGCTTCTGACGACCGTGCTAAATCGGTGTCTTCAATTCTTAAGGTAAACTCTCCCCCCATTCTTTTTGCATACAACCAAGAATAAAGCGCGGTTCTTACACCACCAATATGTAAATAACCTGTTGGGCTAGGGGCAAAACGAGTACGAATCACAGATGACTCCATTAAATAATTTAAATTGAATTAAAACGCCTATTATAAACGTGGAAGCGGATATTTTTGATAAGTTTAATATAAATTGAGACCTTTAAACTTTCCTATCCTTCCGTATCAATTCGGTTTTTTTATCCGTGTTTACATTTTTAGCAACGAAAAGATGATTATTAACCTAATATTAAGTATCATTCTATTTTTTACTATTTCAATGAGACCTCATGCATTTAGACTCTTTTCATACTTGCAAACAAGCGGAAAATCATAAAATCATTCGCATTACCCCTGAACAAGGAAGCGCCTTCGCAAAAGAGGTGTCTGATGATTTTAATCCACTGCATAATCCCGATTCTAAACGATTTTGTGTTCCTGGCGACCTGCTCTTTGCGCTAACATTAGCGTACCAAGGCTTATCACAAAAAATGTCCTTTCACTACACAGGAATGATTGGCAAAAATATGGCGGTTACACTGCCTGATACCGATGCGAGTCAATTCACAATTGTCGATGAAAATGACAAAGCTTGCTTAACCGCCAAACGTCAAGGTAAAAACACACATAACTTGACCTTTATTGAAGCCTTTTCATCGGCTTACGTTGCTTTTTCTGGGCACTGTTTTCCGCATATACTCGTTCCGTTAATGAAAGAGCATAACGTTATGATTAACCCAGATCGCCCCATGGTGATTTATGAAAGCATGGCATTTGAATTTGAGCACTTAAATATTAACGCCCCTACCCTTAAACTGAGCGGCAGCCAGCTTGAAGTCAAGGGTAAACGAGGCTTAGTTCGAATCGAATTTAAAGTGTTAGAAAATGGCACACAAGTCGGTTCTGGCTTTAAAACAATGGTACTCAGTGGCTTACGTGAATACGATCAAGTTCGCATTGATGATATTATTCAGCGCTACGAAACCACCAAAAAAGACTATAAAAATTAGAACGGCATCGCCCTAAAAACAAAAAAGCCGAATCGTTTGATTCGGCTTTTTTATTTAAAGACCATTCAAATCAAAGCTATACGAATGGATCGTTAATCACCAAAGTTTCAGAACGATCTGGACCCGTTGATAAAATAGAAACAGGTACCCCCACCTCTTTTTCTAAGAAACGAATATAATTCTTCGCTGCTTGTGGCAGAGCATCCCAAGAGTCGATTCCAACGGTTGATGTTTCCCAACCGGGCATAGTGACATAATTTGGCACACAGGTTTCATACTCCTCGGCACTGGACGGCGGTAACAATAATGTTTCACCATTTTGCTCGTAAGAAACACAAACCTTAATTTCTTTAAGCTCATCCATTACATCTAACTTTGTTAAACACATGCCCGTTAAACCATTAATTTGTGCTGAACGGCGCA
>JAMOLY010000224.1 GCA_027068835.1 Thiomicrorhabdus sp.
CAATGGTTAAGACTGGTATGGAAGGCACAGGCTCTATGGGTGTTGATAGCCCTGTAGCTGTCTTGTCACATCGTGCACGTCACATATCAAACTACTTTAAGCAAAATTTTGCACAGGTTACAAACCCACCAATTGACCCGATTCGTGAAGAATTAGTTATGTCATTGGTAACTATGATTGGTCCGCGTCCTAATTTGTTAGGCCATGAGAATAAAGGCAACCATGTTCGCCTTGAAATTAAACAACCAATCTTAACGAATGAGCAACTTTACAATATTCGCCATATTGATAGCCATGCAGGTGAAGCATTTAAAACGAAGACATTGGATATAACTTATGACGCATCACTGCGTGGTAAGGGTATGAAAAGTGCGATTGAAGACTTACGTGTACAAGCGAAAGAAGCAGTTGAAGGGCATTACAATATCTTAATCTTATCTGATCGTAATGTCTCAAGTGAACGATTGGCAATTCCTGCTTTATTAGCAACCTCTGCAGTGCATCATCACCTTATCAAACATGGTTTGCGTATTGATACAGGTTTGGTTATTGAGACTGGTTCGGCATTAGAAATTCATCATTTTGCAACGCTGGCAGGTTATGGTGCAGAGGCGATTAACCCTTGGTTAGCGCTAGAAACTGTTGATAGCGAGTTGAAACACTTCAACGCTGAAACGGGTGTTGAAATGAGCATCAAAACAGCGCATGAAAACTACATCAAAGCGATTGGTAAAGGCTTAAAGAAAGTTATGTCGAAGATGGGTATTTGTACCTATCAGTCATACTGTGGCGCGCAAATTTTTGATGCGGTTGGTTTGTCATCTGAGTTTATACAAGAATATTTCACAGGTACTTCAACTACGATTGAAGGTATTGGCTTAGCACAGATTGCGCGTGAAGCACGTCGTTGTCACACACGTGGTTTTGGCGATAAACAGATTTATGCTAAACACTTAGATGTGGGTGGCGACTATGCTTATCGTTCTCGCGGTGAAAAACATATATGGAATCCAATAACAATTTCAACATTGCAACATGCGGTGCGTGGTAATGATGCAAAAAGTTTTGCTGAATTCTCTCAGGCGATTAATGAGCAAACACAAGGTTTGCTAACTTTGCGCGGTTTAATGGACTTTGACTTTGCACAAACACCATTATCAATTGATGACGTTGAGCCAGCTAAAGATATTGTAAAACGCTTTGCAACAGGTGCGATGTCGTTCGGAAGTATTTCGTATGAGGCGCACTCGACCTTAGCCGTTGCGATGAATGCCATCGGTGCAAAATCAAATACAGGTGAAGGTGGAGAAGAGGCTAGTCGCTTTAATCCATTGCCAGATGGTTCGA
>JAMOLY010000225.1 GCA_027068835.1 Thiomicrorhabdus sp.
CAAAATGGTTATGGACTTACAATAACGAACGACCTCATTCAGCGATTGGTGGTGTGCCACCAAGATACAAGCTGGAAAAGGTTTAATCTTCTACTTTTAACTTCGGTTATAAATGGGGGGATTACAGGTAATTGAAATTCTACTTTTAAATTCGTTTATTTTTCGGGGGGATTACAGTAGTTCGGTAAAAAATATTTGCATTTCTTCGGAAGCTTGCAAAGATTTTGCGAATTCTTCTTTTTGAGTGATTTGTTGAACTTGAGGTTGAAGCAAAAAATGGAGGATTTGTTGCATTTGTTGGTCATCACTGCGCCTAACAATGACTTTTTCTAGCGCTTCTATTAAAGAGGTTGAGTCAAAAAAACGTAAAATTATTTTTTGATAAGTGTTAAAAACATGGGGAGGTATGGTGTTTTTTTCATGGTCAATATTTTGAATAATTCCCGCTGAAAAACGTTCAATTTTTTTATTTAGATAAGCGTGTCTTATAAAGTTTTGGATGGTTTCGGACATTGTATCTGCCTTACACTTGACCTCTGAGTTGCCTCAAAAGCGAATTAGCCCCCTATACTCGTAAAATCATGAACGATTTAAACAGCATTTAGGTAAAGAGGCAATAGGCCAAAAGAACTATTGTGATGTTTTTTTCTTATCGCAAGAGTCTTTGTGCGTATTGATAGTGAAGGTAAAAAAAAGGGTGATGTTGACTGAATGGATTAAGCTTTGGTGTGTTATAAATGTATATTTTATTTATTCGATGCTGAGATATGCCGTACTTTATCAATATGCCGAAAACGAAGCCTATGAGGGCATACAATGAGGATTTAATGTAATGATTACCTTTAGGTAACGCAGTATAACTCTTTATGATTTTTCCATTTTTGAAAAACGTACATGTAACTTGGCCTTTTAGAACCTCAGTTTCAAATAAGATTTGATATTCTATGTCGTCAAGATGAAAAGTATGCCTGCTACTTTTTGTAAACGCTCTCTTTTTTGACATAAACTTGTCGTTAACATAGATGGATTCAAGTCCTGATATGGCGGAAGCTTTAACGGTAATCTTGGTGTCATTTTCGTTAAATATAAAACAAAATCCGCCTAACAATGTCGGATTAACCTGATCTATTTTTTTTGTTCATAGTGGCTGCCATTGAGTGGGTGTTAGAGTATGCATAAATAGGATCGCCTTTACATCTTTATATTTAGAGTACTTAGTTTAAACACATTCAAAATAAATGGCTATAGGCCAAAAGAACTATTTTGAAGGATAAATGCTTGTTTTTATGATTTTTTTAAGGAGCTAATATCATAGCTGGCACTTAATTTGCTTTTAAAGCAGTACTGTCAAAAAAATGAAGTGTTAAGCGCATGAATGCCTTTTTAGAAAAACTCACCATTAAACAAAAAATTCGCTTTGGCTTTGGCATTATCTGGCTGGTGTTGGCAATTATTACCATTCAAGCGGTGGTGAACTTGGTAATGGTTCGCTCGGATATTGCTGAGATTGTGAATGAGAAACAGCCGTTTGCAATTGAAACGGCTAAAAAGGCTTTTTTGCTTGAGAAGAGTTTAAATGCGTTAAATCAGTATGTATTAACTCAAGATGAGGCGTATATTGAGTCTTATCGGTTGGGTATTTTGGAGGTGAAGGTGGCGTTTAAAAAAACGCTGGTTATGAACGGTGCTGAAGGATCGGTTGATGACTCTTATCAGTCCATTTTTGATCGATTGTCTGAACTCTCTCCTTTGGTTATACAGCTTGAAGAGACGATTCATGTCACACCGCGTATTTCCCCCACTTTGGCGTACGTCGATCAAAATATGATACCGATTGAAATGGAATTTCAGGGTATTGTATCTGAACAAATTTTATCTATCTTATCGGCATTTACGACTGAACAAAGTGCGCGGTTAAAAACCTTACACGCATTGCAAAGTACTTGGTTGCAGATCAATCGAGATGTCAGTCGGTATGCTCTTTTCAATATGGTCTCTTCACCCTCGGAGGTATTGAGCGAACGCATTGAGGTGAGTTTGAATCAATTGGAAGCGTTGTTAGAACAAGCCCGTTTACAAATGGCTCAAGGTTCAAAGCATGTTGTGGTGGAAGAGGTTGACGTGTTTAACCAAGCCGAATCATTTTATCAATTGTATCGTGAGCATTATATGCTTTTAAAAGGAATACGCAGTCGTGCATTGTTGCGTAGTGACATTGCATTAATGACGGACAAAATCGTGCCTCTATTTCACGCATTGGACAGTGCGCTGATCTCTCTCTCAAATAAAGCCGTTCAAGAAATGAGAGAAGAGAGTGAAAGTGTTTTGAACAGCAGTTTGTATAACATTATCTTATTATTAATATTGTCTATTTTTGGTCTGTTAATGGGGATGTTTATTTCAAAACGTGTGACTCAGTCAGTGGTAGAACCTGTGCAAGAAATATCCCATTTAATGAAAAATATTTCAAAAGGACAAGGCGATTTAACCCAGCGTTTACCTATTAAAGGGCAAAATGAAATGGCCGATTTAGCGGGCTATTTTAATGCGTTTGTTGAAAAAATTCAGTGCATGTTGCAAGAGGTAACCCAGACCATTAAAGAGCTGGAAACCGCCTCTAGTGCGTTATTAACCATTACCTCTGAAAGTAAAGCGGGAACCCAGCGCCAATTACAGGCCACCGATGTGCTCTCCTCTTCTATGGTGGACATGACCCATCAAACGCAACAGGTTGAAAATCACTCCCACAACGCCTCACGCGCCACCGAACAAGCGGCGGAGCGAGTGAAAGAGGGGGGGGATAAAGTGATGAGAACGGTTAAGGTTATTCAAGAGCTATCAGATGGCATGAATAAAATGACCGAATCGGTGGCTCAGTTACGTACAGACAGTGATGCAATTGGGATGGTGGTCTGTGTCATTCGTGACATTGCGGAACAAACGAATTTGCTCTCATTAAATGCAGCCATCGAAGCTGCCAGAGCGGGTGAACATGGACGCGGGTTTGCCGTGGTGGCCGATGAAGTGCGAGGCCTAGCCAAGCGAACTCAAGAATCCACCAAGCAGATTGAGCAAATTATTGACAATATTCACCGTGCTACTGTCTCTACCGTTAAGGTGGTGGAGCAAGGCCGAGTGGTCACAAAATCGAGTTGTGATTCGATCGCTAAAACCAGTGATGCACTCCAGCCCGTGACCATTTTAATGGACGATATTTATCAAATGAGTGAACAAATGGCACAGGCGGCTCAATCGCAAAGTGCGCTGGCGCAAGAGATGAACAATAACATTAGTCAAATTCATACGGTCACAGAGCAGACCATGAAAGGGGCTGAGAATACTGAAAAATCAGGACATGATTTACAGCAATTAGCCAATAAGTTGGATACACTTGTGCATCAATTTAAAATATAAAACAGGGTCGGCCTTGTAGGATAGAGGTTGTTCGATAAAACTGGCTCAACTTCTTGTATAGCGCATTGATTTACATGATCCTCCCTCCCCATATCGTTCTTTAATCGGTATGTTTATTCGACCTTAAACGGTTGAATGATTTCAATTTCACCAAAAGCCTGCGTAATTGCAGGCTTTTGTGTTTCTAAAAACAGCAATTTTAAGTTGGGCCCGGCATCCATGGTGAAGTAGGCCGTAACGCCTTGTTGTCTCAGTTGCCATACGGTTTGCATGGCGGCGAGGGATTCGGGTTGCCAGTACACAATGGGCGGCCAGGTTGCCATCATGGTGGCGTGCATACTTAGCGCATTGTGTTCGGCGGTTTGCCCGAGCTGTTCAAAGTTTTTTTGCTTAATCGCTTTTAAAATCGTCTGCATGTCTTTTTCGGCCTGTTGTGGCCATGCTTGGTACAGATCACAGGTATTAACGGTATTTTGCATTCCCGTGGTGGAGCTAATGGGTTTTTGCTGTACATTGATTTTGACCAGCCCAACGCATAGCTCTGGCCATTGCGTTTCAATCGGTTCGGCGTAGCTATCCAGTCCATCTGCTTGTATGCCTTTATGCCAAAGTGCAAACCCCGAATAGAGTGAACGGCTGGCACTGCCACTGCCTAAACGGGCGAGCAGTGAAAGTTTTTGTGGCGTAAGTTGCCATTGATACAGATCGTTTAATGCCAACACCAGTGCGGCATAGCCGGAGGCGGAGGAGGCGAGTCCTGCTGCTGTGGGAACGGTGTTGTGGGTGTTGATGTGAAAAATATGATTTTCTGGTCTAAAGAGGTCTAAAAAAGTGCGTAAACGAATGCAAAAAGGGTCACTCGCTTTTAACATTTTACCATTGAGTGTTATGTGATCAATAGGCGGGGGGGGGGAAGAAATTTTAGCCGTGGGTTTGAGTGAGATCTTGGTCTCTGTGCCCAGTCCTGGTAGGCTGATAGAAACACTTCCATTCATAGGGAGATTTAATACGGTGTCGCGTTTTCCCCAGTATTTACTCAGTGCGATGTTAACGGGTGCGATACCGTGACCTTGCGTATTTACGGGTATGAGCTTATTTAACGTATCTGGTTGGTGTCCAATGACTTGATTAACAAAATGTTGTGGTGAGGTCAGTGAATCATTCATGGTTTTGTCTCTGTATTATTTTGGACAACTATTTTAGTGGTCGCGCCGAGGGGGGTGATGTGGACTTGCATGATGTTAAACTCATTCAGTCTATGCTGAGGTTTGATTCTGATTGTTCCGAGTCCTAATACGCAATCACCAAGTCCTGAGCCTGAAATTTTAGCGGCATTGATGGTTGGTAATCGTATTAACAAGCCAACGATTCTATTTAACGTGGGGTCGCTTACCCCTAGTTGTTCCATTAGAGCTTGATATTGTATGATTGCGTGATAAAAATTTAAGTTTTTTGCCCGCGCATCTTGTAGTGGGTTTTTTTGTAAGGTTTTAAAGGCTTCTTGAGTGAGTTCGCCCATCTGCTGATAGAGTGCATTAAGCGCCTCAGGTTTTTCCTGCCACTGCTTGGCGACTTGTGCCAATACCTCTGAGGTTGGGGTTTTATACCCTACATAAATTAAAGAGAGCGGTATGTTTAATGTGAGTTGGGTGATTTTAGCATTCGATTCACTATTCGTTGCGGGTTCAAAGAAAATCCCCCCTCCTGTTAAGCTCGCCGCCAAATCGGTTCCTGAGCCTCGCTTTTGAATATCGAGAATGATGGTGTGTCCAATCTTAAAGAGTGCTTTGGTGCTTAAGGTTTGTTGGGTGATCGTTTTTAGCCCATGAAGCATGGCCGCTAAGACCGCTGCGGAACTGCCTAGTCCAATGGTTGAGCTGAAATCACTGCGGATGGTTATGTCTAATCCCTGTTTAAGGTGAGGTTGAAAGGCTTGCAGTGCTTTGATCACAAATTGTAATTTAGGGTGGTCTTCAATCGAGTTAAGCTGAGTTTTAAAGTTTGCCAACTCTGAGTGAATATGAATGTCATTATCTGTTCGTTGTTGCCAGTCAATGGTCATAAATTGATCGATTGCACAGGCAATGGCAGGGTGGCCATACACCACACTGTGTTCGCCCAATATCATGGTATTGGCAGGGGCTTGGCTTTGCCACTGTTTCGGTGGGGGAGAGGGGGAGGGACAAGGTGAATTGAGCTTGCTCAAGAGAGGGTGCCCTGGGGCAGAAATTTTAGATGAATTCACAAGTGAGTCCTTGGTGTTGTAATGTGATGGCACGGCAACTGTAGCCATAAGATTGACATAGCTCGGTTGGGTTGCTTTGACTTAAGCATAAAATAACTCCAGCGTGTTCGCCTGAAATAGTGCCCGCGCCACAAGTTTTAGCGGCGGCTTGGTAGCGGGAGCTCAGTGCCGTAATAAAGGTTTGAATGTGTGTGGGCACGATACCAATTTGAATTAATAGTTGATGGTTTTCAGTGATGCCTTCGTATAACGCTTGCCTGTTTTCTGTTTGAATGGCGCAGGCAATCGCCTCCGTGGTGTGGCAAAAGGCTTGCCATAATGGATCGTTATTTTGGTGACGTGATTGGACTGCAACCACGCACTCACCTGTGGAACTTTCGGGTTTTCCTGTGTCAATTAACCATGCCTTGAGGGGGGGGCAAAAAATGGGTTGAATGGGTTGATCCATTTGGTATTGCAGTAACCCAGCGTAAATTAGGGTGGCGGGGTCAATGCCACTGGAGTGTCCGTGTTGGTGAGCTTCAATTTTTTTCGCCAGTGTTAGGAGTTCTTGCTTGGGTACGCAGAGTGCATGGTGTTTAATCAGTGCGCCCAGTAGGCTTAAAATCACAGCAGCGGAACTGCCAAGCCCTCGACCAATGGGGGTTTCAGACTGAATTTTAAACGACCAATGTCCCGTATTGAGTGATTGAGTTGGTTTAAAGTGGTTTTCAAAATGAAATAAAGTACAGAGAATAAGTTCAATCGGCTGTGTGAGCACGGACTGAATAGGGGATTGGTTTTGCAAAAACGACTGGTAACGTGCTTCAATCTGTTGGGTTTGTAGGTGGTAGTCTTTAAAAGAGAGCGTATGCGTTTGAGCAAAATTACACAGCTCAATCTGTAACAGGGGGGGCTGTTTGGGTTGGTGCTCTGCCCAACAGTGCGTGGGTAGATCAATCGCCATACTGAGTGCTGGGCATTGATGCAATACGGCGTGTTCGCCCGAGAGTATTAATTTGGCTGGCACAGAGCAGAGGGTTTTCATAGAGGGGGTTATTCGTTTGAGTTGCTCTGATAACATCGTTTATAACTTTCAATCCCCGCTAAACGGTAAGCCCCACGGTTGAAGGTATCATAAGTGATGTTCTCTTCTTGTGATTCATTGGAGTGGTAGAAAGCCAAGTACTGGGCGTAGGTAAGCGGGGTGCGTTGCGCAATTTGTG